>NZ_JANQDG010000059.1:0-95550 GCF_029891665.1 Anabaenopsis sp. FSS-46
TATTTACATCTCAGATGATGAGATATATGATTACTCGGATACTTATGTCACAGATGTATATATTGGGGAGCAGACACCCTTAGCAGCAGATGGTAGTTACACCATTAGCCGTAATATTACCTTACCCAATACAGCCACAGGCAACCGTTACCTGTTATTCACAAGTGATTATTATTATAACTACCAAGTCGAAACAGATGAGACTAATAATACCTTTGCCGTTCCCATTACCCTGGATGCACCAGATTTAGTCATCAGTGCCGCCACCGCACCAGCATCAGGTAACATAGGTAGTACTATAGAGGTATCCTGGACTGTAAAAAATCAGGGAATAGGAGCAGCAGAAAGAGATTGGTATGATGCTATTTACATCTCAGATGATGAGATTCTTGATTCCTCAGATACTTATGTATCAGAAGTATCTATTTGGGAGCAAACACCCTTAGCAGCAGATGGTAGCTACACTATTACCAGTAA
The DNA here is from genome assembly GCF_029891665.1 of Anabaenopsis sp. FSS-46. NCBI lineage: Bacteria > Bacillati > Cyanobacteriota > Cyanophyceae > Nostocales > Nodulariaceae > Anabaenopsis > Anabaenopsis sp. FSS-46. The sequence continues at coordinate 478 of NZ_JANQDG010000059.1, forward strand.
TATTACCTTACCGAATACAGCCACAGGCAATCGTTACTTGTTATTCCGCACTGATTATTGGAGGAACTACCAAGGGGAAACAGATGAGATTAATAATACCTTTGCAGTTCCCATTACCCTGAATGCGCCAGATTTAATAGTTAGCAATATCACTGCCCCTGTAGAATCCCTATCAGGACAGTCCATTGATATTAGTTGGAGTGTCACTAATCAGGGGATAGTAGATGCAGAAGGAACTTGGTGGGATCGAGTTGATTTAGTAAATGCCACTACGGGAGAATTTACTAGAAATTTAGGTAATTTTAGTTTCACAGGTAGCATTGCAGCTGGTGCATCTTTAGAACGAACTCAATCAGTTAATATTCCTCTAGAATTAAATGGTGAGTATAAGGTAGTTGTTACTACAGACTACTGGGGAAATCTTGCTGAGGGGACACAAAACGAGAATAATAACACCACTACAGATGAAGAAGTTTTCACCATTCAAATTTCCCCAATTCCTAACCTACAAGTTACTGGCGTTACAGCACCGTCAACAGCTTTTTCTAGTCAAGAAACCCTTCTAGAATGGACGGTTACTAACACAGGTAACGGCGCAACTAATGCACCAGTTTGGTATGACATGGTGTATTTATCCATAGATCAAGTACTTGATGATACGGATATTTATTTGGGACAGGTAACTAATCCCAGTTACTTAAATTCAGGGGATAGCTATAACAACAGTTTAACTGTCACCCTTCCCAGGGGAATTGATGCTAATTATTATTTCCTGGTGCAGACAGACGTATACAACCAAGTGAATGAGGTTGACAATGAGGGAGATAATTTAGGTTATGGTGAACCCACAAATATAGATTTAACCCCACCCCCGGATTTACAGCTAACTAATGTTAATGCTCCCAGTGGTGCGTTTTCTGGACAAGCCATGAACCTAAGTTGGACAGTGACTAACGAGGGAACAGGGCGCACCTTAGAAACTGCTTGGTGGGATAGGGTGTTCATGTCAGTAGATGAAATCTTAGATGCAAGCGATCGCATTTTAGGGGATTTCTACCGTAGTGGCACCTTGAACCCAGGGGAAAGTTACACAGGTACAGGTACTGTTAACTTACCTATTGGTGTAGATGGGGATTACTTCTTCTTTGTGCAGACTGACATCTATAACAATGTCTATGAACATTTGCGAGAAAATAATAATAGTGGTTACGACACAACAGCCACCACCATCACCCTCACGCCTCCCCCTGACTTAGAATTTGAATCCTTAACCATTCCCAATAATGCCAGATCGGGGGAAAACCTCACCATTAACTACCGTGTCACTAACTTTGGTGCCACAGAAACTCCCAATTATTATTGGATTGATACCTTCTATCTTTCCAGTGATGAGCAACTAGATATAGCCACTGATATAAAATTGGGGGATGTGAGTTGGTACGGTATCCTCAATCCTGGTGAAGGTTATAATCGCACCGCCAGTTTTACCCTCAACAATGGTTTAACCGGGGATTATTATATCTTTGGGGTGACCGATAGCAGTGACCAAGTATTTGAACTCGATAATGACAACAACATTACCCCAAGTAATAATCAAGTTGCCATTATCTCTCAGCCAGCGGATTTAATTGTCACCGAAGCAGTCATTGCTAGTACAGGAGAAGCAGGGAAAGCAATTGCAGTACAGTGGACAGTGCAAAATCAGGGAACGGGCAATACTATTGTTAATAGTTGGCGCGATGCCCTGATTATCTCCAGTGATGACATTTTGGGTAATCAAGACGACATTACCCTAGAGACCTTTACCCACACAGGCATTTTAACCCCTGAGAACACCTATACTCGCAGGGAAATTGTTAACTTGTCCTTTGGTTTAGCGGGAGATTATCAGCTATTTGTCGTTACCGACTCAAGTAATAACGTCTATGAAGACAGCAACGAAGGCAATAATAGCTCTAATCCTTACCCCATAACCATTTCCCGTAATACACCAGATTTACAAGTTACTAGCATTAGTTTACCGGATACTTTTACCCCAGGACAACCCCTGACTATCGGTTGGACAGTAGAAAATTTGGGTCAGGGTCGCACTAATAGTAATTTCTGGTACGATGCAGTTTATTTATCCTTAGACGCTACGGTTAGCAACAATGATATTGAGTTAGGCTCGTTTTTCCGTTCAGGGGCTTTAGGTCTTCAAGAAAGCTACACTGCAACCAAAACCTTTAATGTCCCCACTAATCTCGACGGTAATTACTACGTTCTCGTGAAAACTGATCGAGATAATCATGTTATTGAGGGTATTTTTGAGAATAATAACCTTAAATCCAGCGATGGTAGTAGTGGCGGCGGTACAGGAATAGAAGTACTCCCTATTACCCCTATACCGACTCCTGATCTGAGCGTTCAGTCAGTGGATGCACCAACACAAGGCATTGCAGGACAGCCTTTAAGCTTAACTTGGACTGTGGTTAACAATGGGGCGGATACCGATGCCAATTGGTATGATACAGTTTATATATCCCGTGACCAAGTATTTGATGGTAACAGTGATATTTATTTAGGCTATCGCTATCATACAGGTGGCTTAAATCAAGACAGTAGCTACACTGCCACGGAATCCTTTAATATTCCTCGGGGCTTGGCAGGGCGTTATTATGCCTTGATAGTGACAGATAGCAACAATAATGTTTACGAACGGAATGGGGAATCTAATAATACTAAATTTAATAGTATATCTACAGAGGTAATCATCCCAATCCCATCAGATTTAGTAGTTACTGATATTACTATTCCAGAGGCAGGAATACCAGGGCAAACTACTAGCATTAGCTATACCGTCACTAACCAAGGTACTGACACTGCCTACGGCAGTTGGACAGATGCCATTTACCTGTCAAAAGATAACCAATGGGATATCAGCGATACTTTAGTAGGACAGGTCAATCATAGCGGTGATATTGCCACTGGTGGAAGTTATACCAAAACACTCAATAGTATTATTCCTGGTGTAAATTTAGGGGATTATCATGTGATAGTCCGCACTGATATCCGTAACCAAATCCCCGAAGTCAATGAGAGTAATAATATAGGGGTTTCTGGCGAGCAAATAGGCATAGATGTGGAAGCCCTCACCCTGGGTGTTGCGGATACAGGTAACTTAAGTCAAGGACAATCAGTTTACTATCGTTTCGAGGCCATAGCCGGGCAAGCCATCAGCCTCAAGTTAGATAGTAGTGATAATCAGTCCTTCAATGAGTTATATGTGCGTTACGGCTCCATACCCACAAGGGGACAATTTGATTTGACAACGGTACAACCCTTCAACGCCGATCCAGAAATCATTATCCCCATTGAAGCAACGGGAACTTACTATGTTCTTGCCTATGGAGATCAAGCGGCCGCCAGTCCCAGTTATGAAATTGTCGCCCAAGATATTCCTTTCTCCATTACCGGAGTAAATACTAATACTATTGGTAACTTTGGTGAAGCCACCTTACAAATTCGCGGAGCCAAGTTTGCCGAGGGGACAACCTTCCAACTCCGGGGGGCAGATGGTAGCTTAATTACAGCCGAAAACGTTTATTTAGAAAACTCCACCCTAGCTTATGTCACCTTTGATTTATTTAGCGACACCGTGGGGTTATATGATGTGCAAGCCACAGAAACCAATGGTAACACCACCCTGTTAGAAGATGTCGTTACCGTTCAAGATGCCCTGGGGTATAGGTTAGATGCTAATATCACCGGACCTGAAGAAGTCCGTCCTAACCGGAACTATCAGTTTAATGTTAACTATGGCAATGAGGGAGATACAAATGCGATCGCGCCGCTGTTAATCGTTGAGAGCTTCACTAATACTCAAGTAGGAACCACTCTAGGTGGATTAGGTGCAGGTGCGCCCCTGCATTTATTAGGTATCAGCGATGAAGGATTGCAGAATGTTCTGCGCCCAGGGGAATTAAACTCCCTACCCATTTACTTCAACAGCAATACTGATCCCATTGAGTTTAGAGTACGTACCTATTCCGCCGATAATAGCACCCCCCTGGATTGGAATAGCTTAGAGGCTTCCATTCGTCCAGAGGGGTTAAGTAATGCTCAGTGGGATGGTTTCCTGAGAAATATAGTCCCCCGTGTGCAGACTTACGGGGACTATGTGAAGATGATTAATGATATGTCAGTCATTCTTTCGGCTGAAAATGAGCCGATATATGACGTGCGAGAGCTTTTTGCCAAATTATACGCAGAAAATGCCAATTATTCTCCTAATGTAGCGATTACAGGACAATTAACTGATAGTAATACAGGAGAATTGATTGCAGATGGCATTATTTTCCTGGAACAGATTGGCGTAAAACACCCAACTAGACGTAATTTTGTAACCGATGATTCAGGTTATTTCCACCTCCGTGGATTAGAAAAAGGAACCTATCAACTCAGAGTCGCTGGTTCATTAGATGAAGCAGTCACGGTCAACATTGTTGCAATGGCTTATCCTCAAGTCCTCAATTTATCAGTAGATTATGTTCCTGCACAAAACTTATTAGCTGACCTACCTACCTCTGATGAAAAACAGGTTTTAGCAGTTGATCAAGATAATAGACGCCATGTTCTGGTGGTTCGTAATGGTTTTATTGCCTATGCTACTTTTGATCAAGGAACCTCTCAATGGACAACCCCTATTAACATTTCCCAGGCACAAGGAACTCGTCTACAGCTATTAGCAGGAGTTGATCCCGTTGATGGTACTTCCCCCATGTTAACGGCAGTTTGGCGAGATAGTAATGATAACTTTAACTATGCGATCGCCAATAAAATAGCCGATAGCTATCAATGGGGTAATGGAAGATTAATTCCTGCCTCTGCTCAACCAAATACCAATCAATTACCCTTTATTCGCTTACACCGTCAGGCAAATCGCACACCAGCAATTTCTTGGGTTGTGTTTGGAGATAGCAATACAGGTAATCAAGAATATCTCAGTACTTGGAATGGGACTAATTGGAGTGCTGTAAGTGAAGTTACTTCCAGTTTTGAGTTACCTGGGGTGACATCTTTGGCAGTTAGCAATTTAGCCCTTCAAGATATTAGCATTCTCAGCGATCAGAATCAGCCAACTCCCTATCCTCCCGATCAATTAGGAAGTTTAGATTACTATAAGTTCCGGTATGAAGATTTTAAACGACGGAATCCTGGGCAAGAACCCCCAGATTACTACATGGAGTACGGGGACAAGTATGCTAATCGCTTTACTCATGAAACTTATCCAAATCTTACTCCTGAAGGTCAAGCTTGGTTAGAAAGAACCCGCAAAAATTTACAGCAGGCTATAGAAGACCGACGAAATGCTGATCCTAATGCATTTGCCGAACTCGAACGGAATCCTGACGCTTTTCGAGATTTTGCTTATGATTCACATCCTGATGCTTACTGGAATGCAGGATTGAAAGATTTACCAATTGAGGATTTGATTGAGATTGGATTGACTCCTGACTTCAAAGACCTATTCACACCGGAAGGGCTAGAGCAAGTCAAGGATATTTTAGAACGCTATATTGAGGAAGGAACAAAAGAATTAGTAGACGACATTAAGGATAAAATCCACGAAATTATTGATGACATTAACGATATCGCTGATGATGTCACAGATAAATTAGATGACCTGATTGACGAGCTTAAATGTTATCTATTTAATGATTGTTCAGACGATGATGACGATGGCGACGACGATAATGATTACAAACCCCCCGTCCGTCGTCCCATAGATCCCAACGACATCCTAGGACCCGAAGGCTTTGGAGAAGATCGCTGGATAGATACAGATGAACCATTACGCTACACCATCCGCTTTGAAAATGCCCCCACAGCGTCTGCACCCGCCCAAGAAGTCCTGATTACCCAACAGCTGGATGCCGATTTGGATTGGCGTACTTTCCGCGTGGATGACTACGGCTGGAGTGGTTCAGTCTATGAATTAGAAGGAAACCGCGCTTTCCACAACACCCGCATTGACTTAACGGTAAGCAACAGCTTCTATGTAGATGTTTTTGCCACCATAGACACCACCACCGGTATAGCTACCTGGCGCATTAGCACCATAGATCCCACCACGGGAGAAGCTCCCTTAGATGCTCAGGCGGGATTCTTACCCATCAACGATGAAAATGGCGCAGGGGAAGGATTTGTGACCTACAGTATTCGGGCAAAATCCAGCGCCCAAACCGGCGATATCATTGACGCAGCCGCAGAAATCATCTTTGACACCGAAGCACCCATCGCCACCCCTCCCATTTTCAATACCCTTGATGTCAGCAAACCCATCAGTACAGTCAAGGAACTACCCGCCACCTCAGAAACCCCAGAATTTATCGTAACTTGGGCTGGTACTGATGAAGGTGCAGCTATTGCCAGTTACACCATCTACGTTGCTGACAACAGCGGCGAGTACACCCCCTGGTTAACCGACACTCAACTTACCGAGTCCACCTACACCGGAACCCCTGGACACACCTATCAATTCTATGCCCTGGCTACTGACAACGCTGGCAATACCCAAGAAATACCCACCACAGCCCAGGCCACCATTAGAATACCAGGCGGTGTCGCCACCATTGGCGACTATGTTTGGGTAGATAGTAACGCCGACGGTATCCAAAACCCCCAAGAGCCAGGACTAGGCGATGTTACAGTTAATCTCTACAATAGTGCCACCGAGTTAGTCAGCAGCACCACCACCAGCCCTGAAGGCTTCTACAGCTTTACTGATACCCCCACTGGTGATTACTTCCTGGAATTCATCGCCCCTGCAACCTATCAATTCAGCACCCCCAACCAAGGAAATGATGACAGCCTAGATAGTGATGCTAGTGTCATTAATGGTAAAACCGATATCTTTACTGTTAATGCTGGAGATTACCTCAACTGGGACGGTGGACTATATCAATTTGCCGGCATTACGGGCCAAAAATGGCATGATCTCAATGGTAATGGCGTTAAAGATCCAGGAGAAATCGGTTTACCGGGTTGGACAATTTACCTAGATGCCAACACCAACGGACAGTTAGATGATGGGGAAATCTCAATAGTTACGGATGAAAATGGTAACTATAGCTTTAATAATCTCCGTCCAGGTACTTATACCATCTCTGAAGTTATGCAGGAGGGATGGCGACAAACCTACCCAGTGGTTAACGTCACCACCACTAGCGCTAATATCCAACTGCACACCCCCAACAGCCCCATTATCAGCAGCGAAACCTATACCACCGCCAGCGCTGAGAATTTAATTAACCTCTATGAATTCTGGGCAGATACCCGCTTTACTAACATCAAGGGTCAGGGTTACAGCACCGTGATCATTGACACGGGTATTGATTTAAATCATCCCTTCTTTGGTGCGGACAACAATAACGATGGCATTGCCGACCGAATTATTTACCAGTATGATTTTGCTGATAGGGATGATAACGCCAGCGATAAAAATAACCACGGTTCCCACGTCGCTAGTATCGCCACATCCATTGCCCCTGATGCTGATCTAATTATCCTCAAAGTCTTTAGAGATAGCGGTTCTGGTTACTTCTCAGACTTAGAAGCAGCTTTACAATGGGTCAACAGCAACGCTGACACATATAATATTGCATCTGTCAACCTTTCCCTAGGAGATAATCAAAACTGGACTACGACCACTGGGCGTTATGGAATTGGGGATGAATTAGCCGCCATCGCTAACCAAAATGTCATCATTTCTGCTGCGGCGGGCAATGGTTTCTACAACTTCAATAGTAATCCCGGACTCGCCTACCCCGCCATTGACCCCAATGTGATTTCTGTGGGTGCGGTGTGGGCCGATGATTTTGGCGCTCACACCCTCGGTAATGGAGCGATAAACTACACCACAGGGGCAGATTACATTGCCAGCTTCTCCCAACGTCACCCCCTCCTAGATGTGTTTGCCCCTGGTATCCTCATTACAGGTGCGAATGCCACTGGCGGTACTATAACCATGGGGGGAACATCTCAAGCTGCTCCCTACATTACCGGAATTGCCACCCTAGCCCAAGAAATAGCTCACACCTATTTAGAGAGGGAATTAACATTCACAGAATTCCGCACCTTACTAGACACCACCAGTGATTTAATCATTGATGGCGATGACGAGAATGATAATGTCAATAACACAGGCATTGCCTATCCTCGTATTAATATGTTAGGTCTAGCTGAAGGTATTCTCAACCTCAACCCCACAGCCCCAGACACTAGCAACCCAGGCAATAGTAGTAATGATAATTCTGATGTTGCTACCAACACTCTGAGTTTAGTTCACACTGTCACCCTCACATCAGGAGAAATTGCTACAGATATTGATTTTGGTAATCAAGTTATTCCCGATGAACCCCCTACCGTCTTGAATCCCATTAGTGATATTACTGTTGATGAAGATGCAGACAACACTATCATTGACCTGAGTAATGTGTTTACTGATGTTGACAGTGATGTGGAGTTGATTGTTAAATCTGTGTTGGGTAACAATAATACCAACTTAGTCACTGCAACTATAGTTGAGAATCAATTAACCCTCACTTATCAACCCAATCAGTTCGGCACTGCCAACATCACCATTGGGGGAACATCTAACGGTAAACTTGTGGATGATAGCTTTACAGTTACCGTTAATTCTGTCAATGATACCCCAACCTTAGTTAATCCCATTGACGACATCAGCACCCTAGAAGATGAAAGCTTTAACTTTACCTTAAGAGAAAACACCTTCAACGATATAGATGTAATTAACCCCTTTAAAAATTTAGTAATCTTCGGTGATAGTCTCTCTGATACTGGTAAGTTATACACTGCTACAGGTAACCTGTTTCCCCCACCGCCAAATTACCAGGGGCGTTTTTCTAACGGTTTAATTTGGGTTGATTATTTGGCCGACGAGTTAGAATTCACCACCGAAACTGTGAAAAACTTTGCCTTTGGCGGTGCTACGACCAGTGAATTTAACAGCAATCCTTTATTACCCTTTCCTATACCAGGATTACTCACCCAAGTTGAGGAATTTATTGATTTAACTGCTACTGATCCTATTGGCGCAGATGGATTGTATGTGATTTGGGCTGGTGCTAATGATTTTCTATCGACTCCAGCAGATGTCAACCAAGCTATCACTGATGCTGTAAATAATATCAGTAGTGCCATCGGTATGTTAGCACAGTCAGGCGCTCAAGAGATTTTGGTAGCTAATTTGCCAGACTTGGGATTTCTTCCTGGTTTGAGAAATACTCCTAATGCTCCAGGTGCTACAGCTATTACCACGGGCTTGAATACTGCTTTAAGTGCGGCATTAAACAACTTAGCACCCAGTTTGAATGTCAATTTATCTTTGATAGATAACTTTGCTTTACTGCAGGAAGATAACAGTTTCCTCCAAGAGTACGGTTTTAGTAATTATACTACTTCTCTAAATAATATTACTGAGGCTGTATCTGCCGATGAATATTTCTTTTGGGATGACAGACATCCTACTACTAAAGCTCATCAATTTATTGCGGAAAACTTGAGAAATCAACTGCTCAATCAGCAACTGATTCCAGATTTCCTCACCTATTCAGCCACATTAGAAAATGGTGCACCCTTACCTTCATGGTTAACCTTTAATCCGGTGACTCGCACCTTTAGTGGTACACCGGGTAATGAAGATGTCGGTACTTTTGATATTACCCTCACTGCTACAGATACAGCGGGTACAAGTGTAGGTGATACCTTCGCCTTGAGAGTAGTAGACCTCCTCAATCCCGCCGATATTGACGGTAACGGTAGGGTGACCGGTGCTGATTTATTGTTCATTGACCAATATCTGCTGTTACGGAATAATCCTAACGTCGATGCGATTCTCCAAACTTCCTTTAATCTCTTTAGCACTGAAACTGTGGGAGCCACAAACACCACAGGTGCAGCTTTAAGGAGTGCGATCGCTGATGGGGTCAACAGATTAGCTTTTGACGTTGATGGTAATGGTCAAGTGACAGGGGGGGATATTTTCTTAATTCGTCAAGGATTGTTACTCAAGAATAATCCTAACGTCAATGCGATTCTGGAAACTACCTTTAATCTGTTTACTAGTGAACTCACAGGACCGAGAAATACAGGAGCGGAAATTAATGCTTTTACCTCCGGGTTGCTGGGGTAGGCTACGCCAACACCCAGCGACTAAAATATATAGTAATTAGTCATCAGGAAGTTGGTTCCCCAGAAAAACCTTACAATGGTCAAACAAATCAAACCTAATTACTCTAGTCTCTGGATTAACCACATTGCACAAGTACCCCAAAATGCTTGGGATGCTTTAGCAATACCCCTGAAAACCCCGTTTTTAGAATGGGATTGGCTGAATAATTTGGAAATATCCCAGAGCGCGACGGCCAAAACCGGATGGTTACCCAATCACTTAACACTTTGGCGAGAGGGGACTTTGATAGCAGCAGCGCCACTGTACCTGAAAGGACATAGTTATGGTGAATTTGTCTTTGACCAGCAGTGGGCAGAATTAGCCCATCGCTTGGGAATACAATATTATCCCAAACTACTGGGAATGACACCATTTACCCCCGCTGAAGGCTATCGTTTTTTAATTGCTCCGGGGGAAGATGAAGACTACATTACAGCCATGATGGTACATGAGATAGATTCTTGGTGTAGTAAGCATGGAATTTCTGGGTGTCATTTTCTCTATGTTGATCCTCAATGGCGCACTGTCCTAGAACGCCAAGGTTTTACCACTTGGTTACACCATAGCTACATTTGGGAAAACCTGGATTTTAAAACTTTTGATGATTACTTAAAATTATTCAACGCTAATCAGCGCCGCAATATCAAGCGAGAGCGCAAAGCTGTGGAAAAGGTGGGTTTAGAATTTCAACCGGTGACTGGTGATGCAATTCCTCACTCTTTATTTCCTTTAATGTACCAGTTCTATGGTGATACTTGTGATAAGTTTGGCTGGTGGGGTAGTAAATACCTGACAAAGCAGTTTTTTGAGCAGCTACACACTAACTATCGCCATCGAGTGGTGTTTTTCCCAGCTTATCATCAGCAAGATCAAGGGCAACCTATAGGTATGTCTTTTTGTTTGTATAAAGGCGATCGCTTATATGGACGCTACTGGGGGAGTTTTCAAGAAATAGACTGTTTACATTTTGATGCTTGCTACTATACACCCATTGAGTGGGCGATCGCCCATGGTATCCAAAGCTTTGATCCTGGTGCTGGGGGACGACATAAAAAACGCCGTGGTTTCCCAGCTACGCCCAATTATAGTTTGCACCGCTTTTACAATCGGCGGTTAGAAAAAATTCTTTCCCCTTATATTAAGGAAGTAAATCAACTAGAACAGCAGGAGATAGAAGCCATCAATCAAGATTTACCATTTAGTCAAACTTCCCCCAGTATTAAAGTCCCGGAAGAATTAACATAGCATCCCCAAAAGAATAAAAGCGATATTTCCCAGCTATAGCTTGTTGGTATATATTTAACAACCGCTCCCTACCAATCAACGCACTTACCAGCATCAACAAACTAGAACGCGGTAAGTGGAAATTGGTAATTAAACCATCTACTACCCGCCATTGGTAACCCGGATAGATAAATAAATCTGTTTGACCACAGAATGATTGTAAATCCCCAGACTGTGCTGCTCCTTCCAAGGCGCGGACTACTGTAGTCCCCACTGCAATAATTCGACCCCCTGCTGCTTTGGTGGCGCGGATTTGTTCTACTGTAGTGGGGGGAACCGAAATCCATTCTTGATGCATCTGGTGATTAGTTACGTCTTCTATTTCCACAGGGCGAAATGTCCCTACCCCCACGTGTAAGGTGATGAAAGCTTGATTAATGCCGCGATCGCCTAACTTATCTAGTAACTCTGGGGTAAAATGTAATCCTGCTGTAGGTGCGGCGATCGCTCCTGGTTGCTGGGCGTAAACCGTTTGATATTGTTCATCAGCCGCAGTGGATGAGGTAATATATGGCGGTAGAGGTATTTCACCGAATTGCTCTAAAACCTCTATCAAAGGTTTCCCATCGGGGACATCAAAATCTAATAAACGCCCTCCCGTAGCTGGGTCGGTTTCTAAAACAGTAGCAGTTAGGGTACTGGGATTTTGTAGAGAATCTTTAGATGTAAAAAAAATTCTAGATCCTATTTTGAAGCGTTTCCCGGGTTTAACTAAAGCTAACCAACAGTTATATTTTCGTTCTTCCAAAAGCAAAACCTCTACCATAGCACCAGTAGATTTACTGCCATACAGCCTAGCTGGAATTACTTTTGTGTCATTGACAATCAACAAATCACCAGGGCGTAACAAATCTGGTAAATCTCGAAAAACATGATGTACAGGTGCAGTTTCGGTAGAGGAATTTACCACTAATAAACGTGAGCTATCCCTGGGAAATACGGGATTTTGAGCAATTAGTTCCTCTGGTAATATATAATCATACCCACTCAATGAGTAGTCTAAACTCACGTCTTGTGTTTCTGTGGTAGCAGTTCCCGGTAAATTACTATGTATTATTTGTTGATCCATTGCCTTAATTACTAACTCTGAGAACGCCGCACATTGAGGCAACACCATTCTTTCTTTGTTAACAGGTTATCAACAATCCAACCGTTGTTTTCTAAAGACTCAGCCACAGTAACAGATTGTTCTACTAAAATCCCGCTAAAAATTCCCCAACTACTCGGTTTAATAATCTGGTTCATTTGTGGCAGCAATTGAATAATCACATCAGCCAAAATATTACAAACAATACCATCTACTGGTTCTTGTAACCCTTGCATAACCATATCTACACTACCTTCTGCCGGTACTAAGGATTCTGGGCTAATCCGATTCATGTCACGATTGCTCACAGTTGATTGTACCGCTAAGGGGTCAGTATCCACCGCATAAACTTTTTTTGCCCCCAATAGTAATGCCCCAATGGAAAGTATACCAGAACCACAGCCGATATCAGCAATTAACTGACCACTTTTACCCTGAAAATCCACCTTTTCTAGGGATTCCAAGCATAATTGAGTTGTAGCATGATTACCTGTACCAAATGCCACCCCAGGGTCTAGAAGAATTACTAGGCGGTCTGGTGCTGCGGGTATTGGTAGCCAGGCGGGATTAATCAAAAAGCGATCGCCTATTTTTTCCGGTTGCCAGTATTGTTTCCAACTAGTAGCCCAATCTTCCTCGTTAATTAACTCACAACTGAGAGTAGGGATAGGTGAGCCCACACATACAGCATCTTCATGCAACTGGCTAGAGAGCAACTCTAAATCTAGAGTTGCTCCTGGCAATTTTGGTAGGTAAGCCTTCACCAGACACAAATCACCTTTACCCTCGCTAGCTGTACCACGGCTGCCAAAATCTTCCAGTCGCCAAAAGATAGAATCTTCTAGGGCTGGATCACATAAAATCTGTAATTCCCACCAACTGTTTGTCATATTTACTTCTGATTTCAAGAAATGAGGCAGGCCTCATTTCTTCAAGTTTATAAAGTTACTGTGTATGCGTCCCGAATTCCCGGTACTTTGACAATTTCATCCAAAATGCCATCCGGCAATGGATCATCGATGCTCAGAGCCATGACAGCATCACCACGGACAATTTTACGGCCTACCTGCATACTAGCAATATTGACATTAAAACTGCCCAGGAGCGAACCAAGTTTACCAATAATTCCCGGCATATCACGGTGTAAAGTAAACAGCATATATTTACTGGGGGGTACATTAATGGGGAAACCATCAACGTCAGTTAAGTGAATTTCTTTGTCCCCTAATAAAGCGCCTGTTACCGAATGAGTCCCCAAAGTACCTGTAGCTTCCAGGTGCAAAGATCCAGCGTAGTCACGAGCTGAAGCGTCCCGGGTTTCAATCACCCGAATTCCCCGCTCTTTGGCTTCTATACTCGCGTTGACGTAATTTACCCGTTCCCGCAGGGCTTGGTAAAGTAGTCCTTTCAAGGAGGCGACAACTAAAGGCTGACTCTTATTAGTTGCAAGGTCGCCTTGCAGTCGGACATTGAGTAACTCCACTCTTCCACCAGCTAGCTGTCCCACCAGTTTACCCAGGGTTTCTGCTAACTGCATATAAGGCTTGAGTTCTTCTAGGACATCCGGACCCAATCCGGGGATATTCACTGCTGAACGCGCTGGTAGTCCTAAGATAACGTCGCGAATTTGTTCGGCTACATCAATAGCTACATTTACTTGTGCTTCTGTTGTGGAGGCTCCTAAATGGGGGGTAAGGATGACTTCTTTACCGAGCGATCGCAAATCAGACTCACCCAGTGGTTCTGACTCAAACACATCCAACGCAGCACCGGCAATTTGACCTTCTTTAATCGCCGCTGCTAAAGCAGCTTCATCAATGATACCACCACGAGCGCAATTAATTATCCTAGCTGTGGGTTTCATTTTTGCTAGACTTTGAGCATTAATTAAGTGGGTGGTTTCTGGTGTTTTGGGGATGTGTAGCGTGATATAGTCAGCTTGTTGCATCAGTAAATCCATATCCACTAACTGACAGCCAAGTTGTTCGGCTCGTTCTCTGGAGATAAAAGGATCATAAGCTAAGAGTTTCATTCCCATAGCTTTAGCCACTGCTGCAACATGGGAACCGATTTTACCCAAACCCACAACACCGAGAGTTTTTTTATAAACTTCCGCCCCTACGAAAGTTTTACGATCCCACTCACCGCTTTTCACAGAAGCGTTAGCATCGGGGATGTGACGAGATAAAGATAACATCATCGCTAGGGCGTGTTCCGCTGCGGCGATGGTGTTACCTTCTGGGGAATTGACAACGACAATTCCGCGCCTGGTCGCTGTGGGAACATCGACATTATCCACCCCCACACCAGCACGACCAATAATTTTTAACTGGGTACCAGCTTCAATAATTTCTTGTGTAACCCGCGTACCAGAGCGGATCATCAGCGCATCATATTCACCAATAATTTCGATCAGTTCTGCTGGTTTGAGACCTGTTTTGACATCTACCGTAGCAACTTGGGTGAGAATGTCAATTCCAGCTTGGTCAATAGGATCGGAGACGAGAACCTTAGACATGATTACTTGATTTGTTGGACATTTACAGGTTTTGCTGCACAAGACTTTTTAGTTTAGTCTTGATATGTGGCAATTGAGCAGCAGTTTAAAATTTAGCATTTTCATAAAACCTCGTCCTCGTAGCGTGGCGGAGGTTCCATGCACTAATAGTGACTTGTGCCACCCGAACGGTAATATAAACCATGATCATAGCTACAAAGCTAATATTTTTATCAATAATGTTGTACAGTTTTTTCTAGTAGTTTGACATTGGCATAGACTGTATCCATATAGGGTGTAGGGGTGTGGGTGAGTTGTCCCAGTTCAATCACCGCTCCCAGAATACCCTCAACTTCTGTAGGTCGCCCCTCGATTGTGCAGCTAGACTCAATACATTTGTCTTTAGTTGCTCATATGTCAAAGTTAGTTGGGCTGCTGTAAATAATGCTGGATGCTCGTCTTTTCCAGTTATCATATATAGGTATATGATACTATACCATCCCATCAGGGTCAACACCTAGCTCACGTAACTTTGCTGCTAGTATTTCCGCCCGTTGGCGTTCTTGTTCAGCCCGTTGGCGTTCTTGTTCAGCCCGTTGGTGTTCTTGTTCAGCGCGTTGGCGTTCCTGTTCCGCTTGCTCACTACTCCACAACAACAAATTACCTTCTTTATCCCACCACCGCAACCAATTCATATTTTGGCATAGTCTCTCACCTGGCCAAACTCCCAGGAATAATTCTAATTGCTCAATCCAGTAACGACCATTGTCATCTGCCGTCATTAAGCTATATTTTTCGTTTTCTAAACACCTGACTTCTAGAATCACTTCGTAGGGGTCATAGGTGATATAAGTGGGAACTTTAAGAATATGCTCGTAAAAATATAGTTTACCGTAAGGTGGCGTTGAACGGATTGATAGTTCTCCATTTTCTGTGTCTGATAAAAATTCCATGACTACAGCCACAGGAGCACCTTCTAAATAGGGGGTATAACTACGACGAATCACCCCAGAGGCTACGGGTTGGACTTGGGGAACGTACAACCAGTCAGGCGCTTTGACAACTATTTTTTTGTTGACTGTCGCTACTAGACCGAAGTTAGAAGCAATTAACATCTGGGGTTGGATGCGTTGTGTGGCTCCTAGTGCATCGGTCAGTGCCGAAGCCAGCGCCGGTTGTTGAATATTTTCCACTGGATCATCGGGTAGAATGAATTCGGCGGGAAGAGCTTCCCAAGTAATATTTAATTCTTTTTGTGTTTTTTGAGTAGGGGGAATTTGTACCAACATTTAACTACTCCTAATATTTCAGTATATCGGGTTAGGGAAACTGGCGATCGCGCACTTCTGATGCGTAATCTTTCACAGCTTTGGTTATTGTCTCTCGCAGATTTGTGTAAACTTTTGCAAAGGGTGGGTGCTTTTCTCCCAAACCTAGGACATCCGAGGTGACTAACACCTGTCCATCACAATCAACTCCCGCACCGATGCCAATCGTGGGAATATTTAATTTTTGTGTAATCTTGCTTGCTAAATCTGCGGGTATATGCTCTAAAACAATGGAAAATACACCGGCTTGTTCTAGAGCCATGGCCTGATGGAAAATTCTCTCCCTAGCGTCCTGAGTTTTTCCCTGTTGTCTTAGTCCCAGTTGATGTACTGATTGGGGTGTCAAACCGACATGACCCATGACTGGGATCCCCGCTTGTACCAGTCGAGCAATGGTTTCTACCATGGCGGGATAACCACCTTCTAACTTAACTGCTTGGGCCCCTGTTTCCTTCAAAATTAATCCAGCTGAGTGCATCGCCTGTGAGATGCTTTCTTGGTAAGTTAAAAATGGTAAATCAACCACCACTAAAGCCTGTTTGACACCGCGACGCACAGCTTTAGCATGGTGCAGCATTTCCTCTAGGGTAATTGGTAGTGTTGTTTCGTAACCTAAAATCACCGCCAGTGAGTCCCCCACTAAGATTAAGTCTACCCCTGCTGCATCTAGAAGTTGGGCGATCGCATAATCCCAAGCAGTCAAGGCGACGATTGACCGCCCCTGTTGTTTCCATTGAATTAATTGCCCAGTAGTAATTGCCATTGTTGAACTAGGTAGACGCGAGACTTATGCCTTCTGTACGCGAGAGTGGGGAAGCTGTGGACATTGAGTATAGTCTAGTTTATTCTCCGGTACATTTTCGGGTTATGCCTCCTCTCGTCTCCATTTCCTCCCACTTGGGTACATTTAAATTGGACTTTTGTAAATCAGTCTTAACAAAATGTTTAAAACTTTATGTAATAACAAATTTAAATAAATAAGTTAAAAACTTTGAAAGAATAACTTATCAAATTCTTGATATATTGTAAGACAACATACAAATGACGTGGTGTGCAATTTCTTTTTCTTTCGCTTATCACTCTGCCGAGTTTATGTCAAGCAAATTCTCCCGTGATCTATTCCCCCATTATGAGGGGATATATCACCGAGTCTATCCTTGGGATATCAACCCAGTCAGCTAAAAACGCCGTTGTGTGGGGTAATAGTCCTGTGACCATCCTCAGACAGCGGTGTAAAGACAAAAATTTAGCGGGGTAAGAGAAAGAGTTAAAAGAGAATTTTTATTTACGGGATGAGGAAACAGCATGACGGGCTTGATGCACCCCAGCTTGGGGAGAACATTTGTAAATAAATGTTTCGTTGCCAGAAAATCTACCCGCCAAAACCAACCTCTAACAAAAAATTTTTCCTGATTTTTCGCCCAATCAATAAGGGTAAAAAGCGGGAGTGAGAAAAAGTTGCACAGAACGTGATTTGATTAAGTAATTAATAGAGTGACTTCTTGGAAGGGGAATTTATGTCTTACGCTCAAACGAAGACCCAGAGCAAATCAGGATATCAAGCCGGGGTTAAAGATTACAGACTAACTTATTACACCCCAGATTACACACCTAAAGATACAGACCTTCTAGCCGCCTTCCGGATGACTCCCCAGCCTGGAGTTCCCCCAGAAGAAGCGGGTGCTGCTGTGGCGGCTGAGTCTTCCACCGGTACTTGGACAACTGTATGGACAGACTTGCTCACAGACCTAGATCGCTACAAAGGTCGTTGCTACGACATTGAAGCCGTTCCTGGTGAAGATAACCAGTACATCGCCTATGTTGCTTATCCTCTAGACCTATTCGAGGAAGGTTCCGTTACCAATATGTTGACCTCTATTGTAGGTAACGTATTTGGTTTTAAAGCTTTGCGGGCGCTACGTCTAGAAGACTTACGGATTCCCGTTGCTTACCTGAAAACCTTCCAAGGACCTCCTCACGGTATCCAAGTAGAACGTGACAAATTAAACAAATATGGTCGTCCTTTGTTGGGTTGTACCATTAAGCCCAAATTAGGTTTGTCTGCTAAGAACTACGGACGCGCTGTATATGAGTGCTTGCGCGGTGGTTTGGACTTCACCAAAGACGATGAAAACATCAACTCTGCACCATTCCAAAGATGGCGCGATCGCTTCTTGTTTGTAGCAGAAGCCATCCACAAAGCACAAGCAGAAACCGGCGAAATCAAAGGTCACTACCTGAACGTTACCGCCCCCACCTGTGAACAAATGTTGCAACGGGCTGAGTTCGCTAAAGAACTGAAGATGCCCATCATCATGCACGACTACCTCACCGCAGGTTTCACAGCCAACACAACCTTGGCTCATTGGTGTCGTGATAATGGCATTTTGCTGCACATTCACCGCGCTATGCACGCCGTTATCGACCGTCAAAAGAACCACGGTATCCACTTCCGTGTATTGGCTAAAACCCTACGGATGTCTGGTGGTGACCACATCCACACCGGTACAGTAGTTGGTAAGTTGGAAGGCGAACGTGGTATTACCATGGGCTTCGTTGACCTGTTACGTGAAAACTACGTTGAGCAAGACAAGTCTCGCGGTATCTACTTCACCCAAGACTGGGCTTCTATGCCTGGTGTAATGGCAGTTGCTTCTGGTGGTATCCACGTATGGCACATGCCCGCACTGGTAGAAATCTTCGGCGATGACTCCGTACTCCAGTTTGGTGGTGGTACACTGGGTCACCCCTGGGGTAACGCACCTGGTGCAACCGCTAACCGCGTAGCTCTAGAAGCTTGTATCCAAGCTCGTAACGAAGGCCGCAACCTCGCTCGTGAAGGTAACGATATCATCCGCGAAGCTGCTAAGTGGAGCCCTGAGTTGGCTGTTGCTTGCGAACTGTGGAAAGAAATCAAGTTCGAGTTCGAGGCCATGGATACTGTCTGATCCTCAAGTAACCGGTAAAAAGTTAAAGAGTACAAGAAAATAATCATTCTTTCTTTTAACCTTTGACTTTTGACTTTTTACTTTTTATGGGCTGGGGTCAAGCATGAATCTAAAGCAAATTGCGAAAGACACAGCCAAAACTCTCCAAAGTTACCTGACTTATCAGGCGCTGCGGACTGTATTGGCACAGCTAGGCGAAACGAATCCTCCCTTAGCGTATTGGTTGCAAAACTTTTCTGCGGGGAAAATCCAAGACGGAGAAGCATATCTTGAGCAACTGCTCCAAGAAAAGCCAGATTTGGCACTGCGGCTCATGACAGTCAGAGAACACATAGCCGCAGAAATAGCCGAATTTTTGCCAGAAATGGTTTGTACTGGCATTCAACAAGCCAATATGGAGCAACGTCGCCAGCATCTAGAACGCATAACACAACTAGATACATCTAACCCCAGTCCGCACCCGGAACAGCAGACAAGTTCAGATCCCCACAGTGAAGAGTGAACAGTGGTTCACTAATAACTGAAAAACTACTATCAATCCCAAACCATTATCAAAAGCTATGCAAACTTTACCAAAAGAGCGTCGTTACGAAACCCTTTCCTACTTACCAGCTCTTACTGATGCTCAAATTGCCAAGCAAGTTCAGTACATTTTGAGTCAAGGTTACATTCCTGCTGTTGAGTTCAACGAAACTTCTGAACCCACAGAATTGTACTGGACAATGTGGAAGTTACCTTTATTCAACGCCACATCTACTCACGATGTACTCAGCGAAGTTCAATCTTGCCGTTCTCAGTATGGTAACTGCTATATTCGTGTTGTAGGTTTTGACAACATCAAGCAGTGTCAAGTTCTCAGCTTTATTGTTCACAAGCCCAGCAGATACTAAAATCTGAGAAGTTGAATTAATTTTTTCCCTTAAAGAGAGGTATAATTATGTACCTCTCTTATTTATTCAGGCACAGGTGCGGTAAATTTTAGCTCAAGGCCACATCATCAACTTTGAACACCTAACTGGAAAGGATGATTCAACGACTCAATCAGAGGTTAGTCAATAGCTATTTTTTCCCGAAACAGTCAGCTGCTTTGGCCGTTCTCCTCATAACCCTAAAATCATGCGAGCTACATTTAGGTAAATTAAAACCCCCAATACATCCACAGCTGTAGTAATAAAAGGTGCTGACATCAAAGCCGGATCTAGTCCCATCCCCCGGAATAAAAATGGCAATGCGGAACCAGAAACCGACGCTAAAACGCAGATGGAAAATAGACTAATACCCACCGCCAGGGCTACTGAGATATTAGATTGTAATAAGTATGCCCAGACTATGACTACAGTACCTAACATACCTCCCAGGAGTATGCCGGCGATCGCCTCCCGTCTAATTATATTTAAAGCTTCGTGAGAGCGGACATCCTCTGTATTCAACCCCCTAATCACCACAGTGGAAGACTGAGCGCCTACGTTCCCCCCCGTATCAATTAATAAGGGGATAAATGCAGTTAAAGCTACTACTTTTTGTAAAACATCCTCTTGGTCTCTAATTACCGCCGCCGTTGCACTATTAGTAATCAACAGAATAAATAACCATACTACCCGCTTACGGGCAACAGTAAATAAGTTAGTTTGAAAATAATTATCACCACCAGCTTGTAGACCACCCAACTTATAGATATCTTCTGTAGTTTCTTGTTCTAAAATATCCAGGACATCATCCACCGTGACAATACCGACGAGGCGCTGTTCAGCATCTACCACAGGAATGGCCACAAAATCATAGTGCTGAATTGTCCGCGCCACCTCTTCCTGGTCAGTATTTGTATTGACAAATACCACATCACGGGTCATGATGCTGCCAATAGTTTCCTCTGGTTGAGCCAAAATCAGATCCCGCAGGGAGAGAATCCCCGTCAACCGACGAGCATCATCAGTGACATAAATATAGTAAATAGTTTCCCTGAGATCAGCCTGAGAACGAATCTGTGCTAACGCCTGAGTAATGGTGATATTTTCCTTGAGTGAGAGATACTCAGGAGTCATAATGCGCCCAGCAGTATTAGGCGCATAACCTAAAAGCAAAGCAGTTGCATCCCGTTCATCTGGGCTGAGTTGCTGTAAGAGCCGTCGGACAACTTTAGCCGGGAGTTCGTCAAACAAACGAGCCCGGTCATCAGGGGACATATTACCGACGATTTCCTGGACATCGTGGCGCTTAAAGTCTTCTAGTAGTGTTTGTTGTACGGTAGGATCGAGGTATTCAAACACCTCTATGGACTCTTCCTTAGAAAGTAACCGAAAGGCGATCGCCTGGGTAGCCTCTGGTAAACCTTCAATGGATGCGGCAATATCTGCTACCTGAACGGGAACCAACAAAGCTTTAGCACCCTGAAAATTTTTCTGTTCAAGTAGGATTTGCAGCTGCTCGCGCACTAGGTCTTGTAAATCTTGTCTGGATCTGCTTTGCATTTGTGAACTAATAATAAAGGCTGTGTTTTCTCAAGCTCATTTACTTTTACTGTGACCAACTGTGACATTAGACTTTTTCCCTACTTTACAATAAGGTTTTGCGAGTTACTTATGTTACGAGTTTTTCTTCACTTATCCAGAGCAAGTTTATATTTTAGTTGCTTGCAGTCTGACTGCATAGGCAGTTTCTAGGCCGCAAATAATGAAGATGTGGAGGTTGACAATTACTCCCAGATTTGTTATCATATAATCGATAAGGAAGAACTATCATAATTTATTATTTCAGTTGGTGGCATAACATCTAAAATCCGCTACTGGGCAAAAGTAAAATATCGATCATTTCACCGACTACCAAACCGCACAAAGCTAAGAGGGTTAAAATCCAAAATGAGTCGGTTTTGTTAAAGCCTTTCCAACGCATTTCTAAATCAGCTAAAAACGTAGTTGCTATGGGTATGAGAAACAGACTGAAGAATAGCGACCAAGTTTCTACCAAAGCAACTGATAGACTTAAAAATAAAACCACAACCAAGATTCTAGAGCCGAGAGCCACTAAGTGATCCAACCAAACAATAGTTTTTCTGACAATGGCTAAGGTGACGGCGACAACAAAAGCCCCCGTCAACCAAATAATGTGATGAGCAGCAAGATACCACCCTAAAAGGGCATAAGCTAACCAGAGTAATATCAGGGGTATGACTGGTATTCTGTCAACAAATCCCACATGCATGATTTTATTTCCCTACCTAGTCAGAATCAAAGATTGACAACTCAATAAAACCGTTCACCTGTTGATCAATGCTACACTTTGATATCAATTACCTGGCTGACTCACCTTTTGGGACTAAATATCACCGTATATGGGAATTGCAGCACCACGGATATCCTGAGCAGCTTCTGAAGCCAGAAAGCAGATTAATTGAGCTAGAGATTCGGGTTTTACCCACTTGTGAGCATTTTCTGGTCCGATAGATTCGCGATTTTTAGGTGTGTCAATTACACTGGGAAGAATCACATTAGCAGTAATATTTGTACCCTTAGTTTCATCTGCGATCGCCTTTGTTAAGGCTACCACACCGGCTTTAGCCGCAGAATACGCCGCTAATTGCGCCGCAGGTTCTACAGCAGCCCTAGAAGCCACCGTGACAATTCTACCATAGCCATGTTCCCACATACTTTTTAGGCTATACTTGCAAGTCAAGAAAGTTGTATTCAGATTTAAATCAAATTCCCGCTTCCAACTGTAAAAACTGTATTCATGAGTTTTCCCCATAGAAAACCCCCCCACCAGATGAATTAATACATCCACCCGTCCCATACGATTGATCAGATGATCTACTGAGGCTTCTTCCTCCAGATTAGCAGGGATAAAGTGAACTCTGGCGAAATCAGCAGGTGAAAGGATTCCTTTGAGACGTTCAACTTCTTTGGGGAGACGATAAGGAATAGTTACATTTGCACCCCGGGACACAACAGCTGGGGTGACTCCTAAACCTAGTCCACCAGTACCACCGGTGAGTAAAACTTGCTTACCTTTCATGAATTTTCGATGCACTCGGCGAAAGTTCAATTTTAGAATAACGCTATGTCAGCAATCTGGTGAAAATTACTGACTTTCCCACAAACACAACACCAAACCCGAAGATGGCTCAAAGATAATCAGATTTCTGAGAAATTCTTAGTTTGGGGTTATAGAGCAGGAAGTATTGCTAAAATCCAAATAAATTACCGTCAATATTTATCACCTGATTCCTATGAAAGAAACTGTCCTAGAGGTTCGCAATCTAAAAGTGGAATTTTCCAGTGATGGTAGCAGTGTCAAAGCAGTAGATAATATATCCTTTGAAATTAATCGCGGCGAGACTCTAGGTATAGTCGGTGAATCGGGTAGTGGTAAATCGGTAACATCATTGGCTGTCATGGGTTTATTACCCACTCCCGGTAAAATTAGCGGTGGTGAAGTTTGGTTTCGTCCCCAGTCCGGTAGTAACCCGATTAATTTGGTAGAATTACCTCCTGAAGAAATGCAGCTACACCGGGGTGGCGATATCGCCATGATTTTTCAAGAACCCATGAGTTCCCTCAATCCGGTTTATAATATTGGGTTTCAGATGGCAGAAGCAATTATGCAACATGAGAATGTTTCTCTAGTTGAAGCCAAAAGAATTGCGATCGCTCTTTTGCAAGAAGTCAAACTTCTGCCTCATGATGAGATTATACAACAGCAGTGCCTGCAAAGCACAGGTCAACCAGACGGGCTAACCTTGGCTAGGTTAGTCAAGCAGCACAAAGAAGCTATCCTAGAGCGTTACCCCCACGAACTTTCTGGAGGTCAGCTACAACGGGTAATGATTGCCATGGCTATTTCTTGCAATCCCGTGGTATTAATTGCTGATGAACCCACTACAGCTTTAGATGTGACGGTGCAAGCTACTATTATCGAGTTGTTGGGAGAATTGCAGCAAACCCGTGATATGTCCATCATTTTCATTACCCACGATTTGGGACTGATTTCGGAAATTGCTGACAAAGTAGCGGTAATGTACAAAGGCCAAATTGTCGAATATGGTGCTGCAGCAGAAATTTTTAGCCGCCCCCAACATCCATATACTAAAGGTCTGGTGGCTTGTCGCCCTAAACTTAACCACCGTCCTCACAAACTACTTACTGTTTCCGACTATATGAGCGTGGAAGAAACTCCCACCGGAAAAGCAGTAATTCACCCCAAAGAACCCCTGCATCCCCCAGAGTTCACCCTTGAGGAAATGTCTCAAAGGTGGAACAACTTTAATCATAAGTCACCTTTATTGCAAGTCCGCAACCTCCAGGTAGGTTTCCCCGTGCGGGGAGTATTTGGTGGTACAAAACGCTACCATATGGCAGTTAACAATGTTTCTTTTGATGTTAAGCCTGGGGAAACACTGGGATTGGTGGGAGAATCTGGTTGTGGTAAAACTACCCTGGGTAGAAGTTTGCTGCGATTAATTCAGCCAATGAGTGGTGAAATTATCTTTGAGGGTCAAGATATTACTCACCTCAAGGGTGAAGCATTGCAGAAACTGCGCCGAGAAATGCAAATTGTCTTCCAAAATCCCTTTAGCTCCCTAGACCCCCGGATGAAAGTTGGGGATGCGGTGATGGAACCGTTGTTAATTCACTCTGTGGGGAAGACCAAGGGACAGCGCCGAGAACGTGTAGCTGAACTTTTAGAACGGGTAGGTTTAAGTGCAGATGCAATACACCGCTATCCTCATCAGTTTTCTGGTGGTCAACGTCAACGGGTTTGTATTGCGCGTTCTTTGGCTTTAAATCCTAAGTTTATTATCTGTGATGAGTCGGTTTCTTCCTTGGATGTTTCTGTACAAGCCCAAGTGTTGAATTTACTCAAAGAATTGCAGGATGAATTTCAACTTACCTATATTTTCATTTCTCATGATTTAAGTGTCGTCAAATTTATGAGCGATCGCATTTTAGTCATGAATTGTGGTCAAATTGTAGAACAGGGAACAGCCGAAAGTATTTACATGAACCCCCAGGAAGAATATACACAAAAATTAATTGCTTCCATTCCTACCGGTAGTCCTGAACGAGTACGCGCTCGCCAAGCACACAAACTATGAATCCTCAAAAAACTCAAAAAGCTACCGGTTTAGGTGCAGCTTTAGCCTTCATTTTAGAAGTGACGGCTGTGTTAAAATACCGGGGGTTATTTCTCGCAATCAGGTAGAGTAGAATCACAGCAATCGGTCTTAGCCTCCGGGACTGGATCATAACCACCCGGATGAAACGGATGACAACGTAAAATCCGCCGCGTAGCCATCCACCCACCGCGCCATACCCCAAATCGCTCAATAGCTTCAATAGCATACATTGAACAAGTTGGTTGAAAGCGACAAGTAGGGGGAAATAATGGCGAAATAAACATTCTGTAACCTTTAATTAACCAAATGAATAATAATTTCATCACCATCCCCTAGATCCGATAAATTAATAATAAATCTGAAAACTTATATCTTGTAGTTTCTTTGTTATCTTCTGTTATAAATTTAACCTCTGTTCCACCTTTGTGGCTGCAAATTACCGTAGTTACAGTTTGGGTGTCACTGATCCTCCTGATTTCATGGGTGGTGCATCGCTTTGGTAAGGGTGAACCAGAAATAGTTAGGAAAATAGTTCACATTGGCACAGGTAATGTAATTTTACTAGCCTGGTGGCTAAATGTTCCCGCCAGTTTAGGTATTACAGCTTCCATTGTCGCCAGCACCATCACCTTATTATCATACAGATATCCCATTCTGCCTGGTATTAATAGCGTCGGTCGGCAAAGTTTGGGAACCTTCTTTTATGCTGTCAGTATGGGCATTTTAGTCGCCTGGTTCTGGCATATACAACAGCCCCAATACGCCGCCATCGGGATCATGGTCATGGCCTGGGGTGATGGGTTAGCAGCATTGATTGGGCAACGCTTTGGTCAACATAAGTATAAACTTTTGGGAGCGCAAAAAAGTTGGGAAGGCTCCTTGACCATGGCTACAGTGAGTTTTTTCATCAGTAGTTTAATTTTATTGAGTGTTGAAGGTAACTTTTGGCAAACTTGGGTAATATCCCTGGCGATCGCTCTAGTTGCTACTAGCTTAGAAGCAATTTCATTTTTGGGCATTGATAATTTAACAGTTCCTTTAGGAAGTGCCACCCTAGCACTTATATTAACTAACACTCTGTTACACCATTCCCCATAATCAACAGATAATTAAAAACTCGATGATTTGATAAATAGCCGCAAAAACCGAGAATATTAACCATTTATGTCCTAGAGGTGTGACTTTAACTTGAAAAAATCGGACATTATATCTACTTTAAGGAGTAAATAGATAACATTGATTTCTATCTCCAGATTTATGAATTCATGACAAACAGTGCTTATAGTTGAGTTCTTAGGTGCTCACACACCTATGTAGATAACTGAGGCTAACAATCATGTCACATGGAATATTCACATCAGAATTATTTGTTACTTTATCTGATGAGCAACAGCAGCTTTTAACTGGCGGTGCGGACTTTGAACTAGCCGGGAGCAACTTTTCACGAAGACGTGCCAACTTACAAGGAACAAGTAAGGCCGGTCCAGATGGTAGTAATGCCAACTCTACAGGTGATGTTACGGCTATTAATACTGCGGCTCAAGACTTGTTGGGATTGGGCGCCCAAGAAGTACCTTCAGTTGACGCTTTGGGTTCTGCACCAGTGCTAAATGGTGTAAATGATAACAACGCTTAATAAGTAACCCATAAATCCGATTTGTGAGAGCGTTGCACCCACCTCAGTCGGAAATCATGTGTGGGGTTTAACAAACAGTCTCTAATAACTGAAATATTACAGAGATCACCCTGGTGAATTTCCCCAGGAAATATGGTAGCGATGAATCAACGAAACACCGGGGTTTCTTGTGAGCAGGGGTGGAAAGTAGGCTATTATTCCAGAATTTTCTAGTTAAAATCTAGAATTTTTGGCAAAAATCAAAAATATGTAACCGAGGCTAACAATCATGACAGAGCATATTTTATCAGAGTTGTGTGTTGCTTTATCCCATGAGCAGCAAGAACTTATAGCTGGCGGTGTTGACTTTGACCTAGCTGGGAGCAATTTCGCTAACAGACTGGCAAATTTACAAGGATCAGTCAGATCTGGTCCGGATGGTAGCAGTGCAAACTCCACAGGTGAGTTGACAGCTACTAACACCGCAGCACAAGATTTATTGGGATTGGGTGCCGCACAAGTTCCTGACGTTGATGCTTTGGGTGCTGCACCAATTCTCAACGGCGCAGGGAATAACTCCAATAACGAATAACATCCCATCGGCTCTGGTCTGTCAAGTTGAAATTCATCAGTGATCATTTGACCAGTACTAGAGATATTTGCAATTACCATCTTGAATGATTTAGGACTTACGCAACTATCAAAGACTATCAAAGAAAATTTTCTGTTTGTGGTCATTGCTATTCCTGATCACAGAGGACTAAAGTCCTCTGTAGCCAGGCTATGATGTTAGGTGCGTAAGTCCTGTAATTGATGACTGCACAGGTAACTGTGTTTATGAATGTTTGCACAATTTTTTTATACATGAGAATCCCAGCCAAGGTACAGTATAGTGAATTCCTTTCCCCAACCAGAAAACCAGTGGAATAGGTTTAATGAACCGACTCCAGAAGAACTCAGTTTAGTGCAACCTGACGAGTTTCTTCCCCGCATCAGTAAATGGACAAATATCGGTGCTGGAGTTTTACTAAGTATATTTCTGGCGGCCACTGGTCTCACATCTATTTTTAATTACAATGTCACAGTCAAAGTTCCAGCCACTATTCGACCAGAAGGAAAACTAGGAATTGTGGAATCCGCCGTCATCGGAACAGTGCAAAAAATAGATGTGCAAGAAAATCAAATAGTCAATCAAGGAGAAGCCATAGCTTACATTGATGATTCCCGCCTGCAAAATCAAAAAAGCCAACTAGAAAACAGCATTGAGCAGAGTCAATTACAACTGCGCCAAATCGATGCTCAAATCCGTGAAATTACTACTCAGATCACAGCCCAAACAACCTTAGTTAACCGGGCTATCATCGCCGCACAAGCCGAACTCAGTGCGACTCAACGCAACTATGAAGATCAACAAATTAGAACTATAGCCGAGCTGACAGAGGCCGAAGCTACCTGGAATTTAGCGAAAATACAACGCGATCGCCTACAACAGAATAACCTATTAACAGCAACTGTACAAGAGGCCGAAATAGCTTTAAATTTAGCCAAATTGCAACGCGATCGCTTACAATCAATAGTAGAATCTGGAGCCGTTACTCGCAGTTTATATGAAGAAAAAGAACAGGCTGTCAAGTCAGCCCAGGCTAAGTTAGAACAAGCAAAAGCTAGCGCCAAAGACCTAATAGAAGAAAAAGAACAAGCCTTAAAAATTGCTGAAATCAAACTCAAAAAAGCTCAAACTAATCTCAATCCCAGTAATGCCGCACTCACCGTCGCCTATGAACGGATTCAACAAGAAAAAGCCAGTGGAAAAGCGACCTTAGCCGCTTTGAACAGAGAGCGAGAAACCCTCATGCAACAGCGTCTAGAACTACAAAAACAAATGATTCGGACGCGCAAAGAACTACAACAACTACAAACTGACCTGAATCAAACTGTAATTCGAGCGCCAATTACAGGGACATTGCTACAGTTAAATCTGCGTAATCCTGGGCAGGTAGTACAACCGGGCCAAGTTATTGCTCAAATTGCTCCCCCCAACGGTCCGATGATGATTAAAGCTTTTATTCAGCCTCAAGATATCGACAAAGTACAACCCGGGCAAAAAGTGCAGATGCAGGTTTCCGCTTGCCCCTATCCAGATTATGGTACTCTTCACGGAACGGTGAGAACCGTCGCACCAGATGCCCTACCAGTGGGAAATCACAGCCCCCAGCCCACTGTTCAAAATCCTACCCAGATGGTTGCTTATCAAGCCACTATAGAAGCCCAAACTACATCTGTGGGTAGAGGCGATCGTCAGTGTCATCTCAAACCCGGTATGGAAGGTAGGGCTGATATTATTTCCCGTCAGGAAACAGTCCTTAATTTCATTCTCCGCAAAGCCAGATTAATCACTGATTTTTAGGAAAGTTTGGGGGTCTGAAATTCTCTGACGTAATTACAAACAGTTAACCGCCGATAAATAAATCTTTAGTTACATTTCCAGCGCTAGCAAGTTTGAGATTAAGGATAAAAGTTCAACAAACAAAACTTAATTATGTTTGGTTTAATCAAACTGCAAAAAAACTATCAGTGCGTTTCACAGTTGAGCGAAGAAGACTGTGGAGCAGCCTGTCTGGCTTCTATTTGCAAACATTATGGACGGTTTTTGAGTATTAATCGCAGTCGAGAATCAGTAGGAACTGGACAACTAGGCACTACTTTGTTAGGTCTCAAACGCGGATCTGAGAATTTGGGTTTTAATGCTAGAGCAGTTAAAGCCTCCCCAGAAATTCTGGACAGAATCAAAGAAGTGCAGTTACCAGCGATTATCCATTGGCATGGTTATCACTGGGTAGTGTTATATAAGCAAGAGGGCAAAAAGTATGTGATTGCTGATCCATCTGTAGGGATTCGTTATGTTACCCGAGACGAGTTAACAGCCGCTTGGAATGGGGTGATGCTCTTACTAGAACCAGATCCAGACCGCTTTTTTGAGCAGCCCCAAGAGCAACCAATAGGCGGATTAGGACGCTTTATTAAGCGGATATTGCCTTATCGTGGTTTGCTCACTCAGGTTTTAATGCTCAATATTGTCCTGGGTGTACTCGCTTTGGGTTCTCCGGTACTCATCCAAATCCTGACAGATGATGTTTTAGTGCGCGGAGATGTCCAGCTACTCACTGTTGTTGTGGCTGCAGTTGTAGTTATGACCTTATTCAGTAGTACCTTACAATTATTACAATCGACAATGATTGCTCACTTTGGTCAAAGGCTACAATTGGGGCTAGTTTTAGAGTTTGGGCGCAAAATACTCCAGTTACCTTTGAATTACTACGAAGCCCGCCGTAGTGGTGAAATCACCAGCCGATTAAGAGATATTAATGACATTAACCAGTTAGTATCACAGATAGTGGTTCTTTTACCTAGTAAATTTTTCATTGCAGTGATTTCTTTCTGCTTAATGCTGTTTTATAGTTGGCGGCTCACACTAGCAGTTATCCTCATCAGTGGTTTAATGACTTTATCTACTTTGCCTTTTTTACCTATCCTCCAACAAAAGACTCGCAGTCTTTTAGTCTTGGGGGCGGAAAATCAAGGGGTTTTAGTAGAAACATTTAAGGGCGCACAGGTAGTTAAAACTACAAATGCTGCTCCCCAATTTTGGGAAGAATTTCAAAGTCGTTTTGGTCGTCTGGCTAATCTGACTTTTAGTACTGTGCAATTGGGAATTATCAATACTACTATTTCTAGACTCTTTTCTAGTATTGGTGGTGTGGCTTTACTGGGGTTGGGAAGTCTTTTAGTGATTCAGGGCCAATTAAGTATTGGGCAAATGCTCGCCTTTAATGCGCTACAGGTGAATGTTCTGGGTTTAATTAATTCTTTAGTGGGCTTAGTGGATGAATATTTTCGCTCTCAAACAGCAGTTTCTCGGCTTTTAGAAGTGATTGATGCTACACCGGAGGATGCGGGAAGCAGTCAAAAGCCTGTGTCCCAAATTTCTGGCGGTGCAGATATTCATTGTTCTCATGTGACATTTCACCACCCCGGTAGAGTGGACTTATTAGAAGATTTCTCTCTCAAGCTACCCGGTGGACAAGCGATCGCTTTAATTGGTAAATCTGGTTGTGGTAAGAGTACCTTGGCAAAACTGTTAGCAGGTTTATATCAGCCAAATTCCGGTAATATCCGCATTGGCTCTTTTAACCTCGATGACCTCGCTCTTGATTGTCTACGACAACAAATAGTTTATGTACCCCAAGAACCTCATTTCTGGAGTCGCTCGATTTTAGAGAATTTCCGTTTAGGAACGCCCTACATTTCCTTTGAGGAAATTGTCAAAGCTTGCGAAATTGCGGATGCTGATAGCTTTATCAGTCAACTTCCCAATAAGTATCAAACTGTGTTAGGTGAATTTGGCGCTAATCTCTCTGGTGGACAAAGACAAAGATTAGCGATCGCTCGGGGAATTCTCACTAATCCACCAGTCCTCATTTTAGATGAAGCCACCGCCGGACTAGACCCAGTAAGTGAAGCTAGCGTTTTAGATGCCATCTTAGCACACCGCCAAGGCAAAACTACAATTTTAATTACCCATCGCCCCAGTGTGATCAAGCGAGCCGATTGGATTGTGATGTTAGAAAAAGGTGAAGTGCAGTTACAAGGTGATCTAGAAACTTTTCTTTCACACAAAGGAGAGCATCAAAAGTTTTTATTGTGATGAAAATTAACCCTAGTATGAGCAACTATAATCATGTCTGAAAATCATATATATTTTTGGCAGCACCTCTGTGAAGAACAGCAAGAAAGCCTAGTAGGTGGTCAAGGAGAAAACATACTAGCAACTAGTAATTTTTTCTTTCAAAAAACTGATATTCAAAGTCAGGCAGATAATAACTTAAATTTGGGAGAAGATGAATCTGGAACCCAAACTACAAAGTACAATTTATCACAGATTACTATGGCATCATCTATAACCTTTACATTACCAAATTTTCCTTCTCCTGGGAATAGCTTAAACAATCTCATCGCTCAAATTATTAGAGGATTTATCTCTTAAACAATTACTTAAACCATAAACTGTTAATATATACGTGTTGGTCTGGTTTGGCTATTTTTGTAAATTGTTAAATTTAGCTGCCAACCTTTTTAAATTATATATTGAATACATCCTCAGATGTTTTTTATCTGGGATTTTTTTGTATATATAAATATACTAATAAACAAATTATAGCATGATAAATAAAGATAAATTAAGACAATTTACATGAGTCTATAGAGATAAAAATTAATGAGTTTTTTATAACTTAAGGGACATTTAAATAAATCGATTATGCCCAATAATAAAAACATAGGTAATTACACACCTAAAGCCATTAATTGAGGTACAAAATTATGTCAAACAAAATTACCCTACCAAACCTGTTTGAAGATTTATCTGTAGAGCAACAAGAGCTTTTAGCTGGTGGACAATCTGAAGAACAAATGAACCAATTTGACACTCAATTTCCCGAAGAAGATAGCTTTGATGAACGACCCAGGAAACGTGTTCGCCGTATTCCCATCCGCTTAACTGGTATTCTTGAAGTCGTTAAATAAAGACTAAAGTATTACCATGATTTCTACTTGGAAAATAGTCTTGTATTACAGATATTTGGAGGTACAACACCAAACCTGATCTGTAATTTGGTAGCACCCATGATAGGTGCTACCTACCTAAAATATATCTGGTATATCTGCGAGATTGAGGGAATAAATTATGTCAGAAAAAATAACTCAACCTGATTTATTGGTGGATTTATCCCCAGATTCACAAGAACTTATATCTGCGGGTCAACAACTACAATTGGGTGGACCCACTAGACCTGATATTACCGTCGTTGGTACTCTCATTGATTCTCGTGGTCAACGTATCCCCGTTCGCATTTTTGGCTTTGTTGCTGGACCACCTGCTGGTGGTGGTGGTGGTTCTTTTGACGGTTTCTTCCAGTAAGACTCAAAACAGGATGTTTGCGAAACATTAAATCACCTGGAATAATACCATTTTGGATTTGGGATTTTCAACTATGGATGAGTAATCCCTTGATGTACCTGGGGGCGTAAGTCTATCTGTCACTATTACCTTTAAAGTTGTTATAAGTTTCCTCTTCTCTAAAACAGAAGAGGAATATTCACAACCTTTTTTTCATGAAAAAAAGGTTGATAAATCTGTGTTATTCTAATATCAAATAAATGAAAACGTGTCCTCATTGCTGCTATTTTTAATTCATATTTTTGTGCAGATAATAGAGTAAAATTAAGTGCTTATAAATTAACCAATAGATATATTATTTGAGATTATTTTTTATAACTTGGGTATAATTTAATCACTATAAAATTGGTTTACAAATAAAAAGCAAGGTACTACATTCTCATATTTATTGTTACGGAAGTGTGTACCACATACAAACGAATTTGAGGGAAAATTATGTCAGTTAAAGACCTCCCATCTAATTTGTTGATGGATTTATCCGCAGAAGAACAACAGGATGTTTCTGGCGGCTTCGGTTTCGTCGGAGGATTAGGCTACAGAGGCTGGGGTTACGGTGCTGGCCGTGGCTTCGGAGGCTTCGGAGGCTACAGAGGCTGGGGCTTCGGTGCTGGCCGTGGCTTCGGAGGCTTCGGAGTCCCTGGCTTCCGAGGCTACAGAGGCTGGGGCTTCGGTCTTGGCCGTGGCTTTTTCTAAGTTGGCAAAGTCCACCAACTGGGTCATTTGCTAGTTTCAACTGTGCATGAGGAGGTAAGCAAAGACTCATACCACTTATGTGAAAAGGCTACCTCCACAAGTTTGAGGGAACGAAGACCGCGCGGTCTTCGTTTTTTATACGGGCGATCGCTCGCCCATCCAATGGAGTAAAATCGGATTGACTAACTCAGGTGCTTCATCTTGGGGGCAATGTCCCACCCCTTCCAGGGCGATAAACTTAAGCACTTGTGGATAGTTAGCTAATTCCCTACCTAAATCTACTGGTTCCCAGGGGTCTGCCGTCCCCCACAAGATAATAGCAGGACAAGGGAGCAGGGGCAAAAGGTCTTCTGGTAAAGGTCCTGTAGAATAAGCAGTAAAGGCGAGAAACACCGCTACAGCGCCTGGGTCTTTTGCTGGTGCCGTGAGAATATCCACCAACTCATCTGTGACTATCTCTGCATTAGCATAGGCTTGGAGCAAAATCTTGCGTACTGTTTTCGGTTTAGCAACTTGATTGAAAAAAAACTCACCAACTGGTTTGATAGATAATATTTTTTGGAGAATTGGTGCGCCGAAGCGACGTGACCAGGGTAGTGTTGCCCGCTTGCGATCGTGTAACAATCTTAAAGAACAATTGATTAGGGATACTCCTAAAGCTATATCTGGGTTACTAACTGCTGCTTGTAATACCACAATACAGCCAATGGAATTTCCGACTAAAAAGGCAGGTTCACCCACAACTTGGCGGCAAAAGTCGGCTAATTGCTGTCCCCACGTTTCGAGGGTGTAGGTGATTTCTCCCCCTGGTTCAGGTTTAGCCGAACCACCAAAGCCAATCAAATCAATGGCATAAACGCGACAATTTTCTGCTAGCACAGGGATATTTTTCCGCCAGTGCCACCATGAAGCTCCAAAGCCATGGACGAGAACAACTGCGGGGCCATGAGTTCCTAGAGTTTGATAGCAGATGGGGAAACCTTGCCAAGTCCAAGTTTTACTTGAGGTAAATGTGGTTGTGGAAGTTGTCATCAGGAATTTGTAAATATTAAAGAAAGATATAAGGGGGACGGCGTATCGCTCACCTGAAGCGTGCCGGAGGCTTGATAAATTTCCCCGCAACTTAGCCCCATGTCTAAAGCCAGGGGATTCCTACGGATTACCTGGTGATGTTTTTTGCGAATTTCGATATTATTGTTATAATACTTCACATTTCCTAATCTTGCCGTTTTCTGTCCTGCATAGCTCGCAGCAGGTTAGTTAACAGCAGCTATGTAAGTGGAGAATTTCCGCCTGTGGAGAAAAAACCATCCGAGGTACTGATTTGGCCTAACTAGACATATATAGTCACTCTACTGCTATCTTAAATTGGAGGCAATTGCAACTTTTTTTGATAAGCGTAACTTCATGGGAACAAATTACCGACGGGTTTTACTTAAACTAAGCGGTGAAGCCTTAATGGGCAATATGGGCTATGGTATTGACCCTGAAGTGGTCAAAGAAATAGCCGAGGAAGTAGCAGAGGTAGTAGCCACTGGGGTTCAAATCGCCATCGTCGTAGGCGGTGGTAATATTTTTCGTGGTGTTAAAGCTGCGTCGGCAGGAATGGACAGGGCCACCGCTGACTACATAGGAATGATTGCCACGGTAATGAATGCCATGACGCTACAAGATTCGTTAGAACGTATGGGGGTACAGACGCGGGTACAAACCGCGATCGCTATGCAAGAATTAGCGGAACCGTATATCCGTCGTCGCGCTATCCGCCATCTAGAAAAAGGGCGGGTGGTAATTTTTGGTGCTGGTTCAGGAAATCCTTTCTTTACCACTGACACCACTGCAGCTTTAAGAGCCGCAGAAATTGATGCCGAGGTGATTTTTAAGGCCACTAAGGTAGACGGAATTTACGATGCTGACCCAAATCTATATTCTAACGCCAAGCGTTACACCAGTCTTACTTACGCCCACGTCTTAGCTAAAGATTTGCGCGTAATGGATAGTACTGCGATCGCCTTGTGTAAAGAAAACAATATCCCAATTCTGGTTTTTGATTTAACGGTGCGAGGTAACATCCACCGAGCCGTTTTGGGAGAATCTATCGGTACCCTTGTGGGAGGTTCTTGTGAAATTATCTGAAGCTGAGAGTACGATGCAAAAAACCGTTGAGGCGACTCAACGAGCTTTTAACACTATTCGCACTGGCCGCGCCAATGCGAGTTTACTAGATAAGGTCTTGGTGGACTACTATGGTTCACCTACACCCTTGAAATCACTGGCAAATATTAGCACTCCCGATGCCACAACTATCTTAATTCAGCCTTATGATAAAAGCAGCTTAAACCTAGTTGAGAAAGCAATTGCTCTCTCTGATGTCGGTTTAACACCCAGTAATGACGGTTCTGTAATTAGGCTCAACATTCCACCTTTAACAAGCGATCGCCGGAAAGAATTAGTCAAAATGGCTGCTAAGTATGCTGAAGATGGTCGCGTAGCCATCCGCAATATCCGTCGTGATGTCCAAGACTCTATTCGCAAGCAGGAAAAAGCTGCAGAAATCTCTGAAGATGAATCAAAAGACCAACAAGATAAACTGCAAAAGCTCACAAATAAATACACTGCCAAAATAGATGAGTTGCTGGTAGAAAAAGAAAAAGACATTACAACCCTCTAGGAAGCTATGGCTCTTAAGCAATTGCTCCTAGACTAGAGTATTATCAAATTTAAAGGCTGAAGAAACATTCTTCAGCCTTTATGTATGCCAGGTAAGGATGTTAATAGGGTTTTCTCTAGCTATGGGGAAAATATCACTTGACACAGATAAATAGAGACAAAATCCACAATTTACTAATTCGAGGGTAAAAATTCAGCTATTATGTACGACACTATCATCGTGGGTGCTGGACCAGCTGGTGCCACGGCAGCATATCATTTAGCCAAGAAAGGACACTCAGTGTTACTTTTGGAAAAGGAATCGCTACCTAGATATAAGCCCTGTGGTGGTGGTGTCTCACCAGCCATTGCGCAATGGTTTGACTTTGACTTTAGCCCCGCAATTTCGGTAAAAGTAGACTCTCTGCGCTTCACTTGGAAAATGGGC
The DNA here is from genome assembly GCF_029891665.1 of Anabaenopsis sp. FSS-46. Taxonomy (NCBI): domain Bacteria; kingdom Bacillati; phylum Cyanobacteriota; class Cyanophyceae; order Nostocales; family Nodulariaceae; genus Anabaenopsis; species Anabaenopsis sp. FSS-46. The sequence goes on from NZ_JANQDG010000059.1 coordinate 37,386, forward strand.
GACCCTGTAGAAGCAAAAATCGTCACCAAAGAACCAGTCTGGATGGTAAGACGAGATATTTTTGATCATTTCTTGGTGCAACAAGCGCATAAACAAGGAGCTTACGTAAGTGATAATACTGAGGTGACAGGGATTGAATTTAAAAATGACTTTTGGCAAGTTAACACAGCCAAGGGCCCGTTTACAGCCCGTTACTTAATTGCGGCTGATGGTGCAAAAGGAAACATGGCTAAATGGTTAGGCTTCAAAGACCGCAAACGTACATTAGCCGCAGCTTTGGAAGCAGAAGTTGCTGCCAATGTAGTCAATAAATCCACTGCTCACTTTGAGTTTGGTTTAATTAAAAACGGTTATATCTGGAACTTCCCCAAAGCTGATGGTTATTCAATTGGCGTGGGGACATTTATCGGTGGAAGTTCAGGACAAAACTTTAAGAAAATTTTGGACGAATACGCTAAATACTTTCATCTGGATATTAAGACTGGTCAGCAATATGGTCATCCCCTTTGTTTGTGGAATGGTAATCAAAAGCTGCATACCCAAAACGCAATTTTAGCTGGGGAATCCGCTTGTGTAGTTGACCCCATGACGGCTGAAGGTATTCGCCCCTCTATTTTTAGCGGTTTGCTGGCCGCTGCGTCAATTGATCAAGCACTTTCTCATGATATCAACGCTTTAGAAAAATACAGCGCCGCTATGAATGAACAATGGGGTGATGAGATGGCTTGGGCGCAAAAACTGGCGGGCGCATTCTATCGTTTTCCTGCTATTGCTTACAAGGTGGGAGTTAAGCACCCATCCAGTCCTAAAACCATGGCTCAACTTTTATGTGGTGAAGTACACTACAGTGAGGTGACGACACGGGCGATGAAACGTTTAATTCCTGGTTTTTGACCGATCCTCCTACCTAACGGCGAGGAGATTCTCAATCCATTTAAATCAGCTAAGTACCGGCTATTTTATGACGCCCTCTCCTGTGGGGAGAGGGAGGATGAAGATGTTTTAACAGGATTTTGACTAAGCGCCTACAGCTTCTTTAGCTGCGTAAAGCACTTCGGCGTTTATCTCTTTTAAGCCGCGCTCACGGGCAAATTTCTCCGTGTTGCGCTTGACTTTACCACGGACAAATCCGGGAATTTTGTTTAGTTCTGCTTGACCGTCCTTGGTCCAGTTGAGGTCAGATGCGGCTGAAATTCCTTTGGTGATTACTTCTTTGGTGTCGTGTCCCCCAAATATTTCTAATAGGTGGTCTTCCATTCCTAGGGTAAAGGAGTTATAAATCAAGTCTGTGATCTGATTTGTACCTTCGTAACCTAAAAATGGTTTGTAACCGATGGGGAAGTTCTGCACGTGTATGGGTGATGCAATTACACCACAAGGAATATCTAAGCGTTTACCAACGTGGCGTTCCATTTGTGTCCCAAAAATGGCCGCGGGTTCAACACGGGCGATCGCATCACCAATTTCCCCATGGTCGTCGCTAATCAACACTTGATCACAATATTCACTCACCTGTTCCCGGAACCACTCAGCATCATATTTACAGTAGGTTCCCGCCCAGACAACGTGAATCCCCATTTCCCGCGCTAAAATCTTCGTGATTCCCGCGGCGTGGGTATTATCACCAAATACCACAGCTTTTTTACCGGTCAAATTTTGACAGTCAATAGAACGGGAGAACCAAGCCGCCTGAGACACATGGAGAGTTTGTTCATTGATAAAGTCTTCGTAGTCTACCTCCGCACCCTGGGCGTTAATCACCTGCTGAATCTTGCGAATACACCGAGCAGTTTCTACTACCCCCATAGGGGTGATGTCTACATAAGGCGTTCCAAATTCTTGTTCTAGGTAAGTAGCAGTGGCTAAACCCAATTCCCGATAAGGAACCAGGTTAAACCAGGCTTGGGGCAGTTTTTTCAAGTCATGAACCGCAGCACCTTCGGGAATGATCGTATTGACTTCGATTCCCAAATCCGCCATTAACCGCTTCAGTTCCGTACAGTCGTGGTTATTATGGAAACCAAGAGTAGAATTACCAATGATGTTAACAGATGGTTTTGTGGTTTTCCCTTGGGGTAATTCGCCCCGCTTCCTGGCTTTTTCAATGTAGTATTGCACGATTTGGTGCAGGGTGCGATCGGCGGCTTGTAGTTCGTTGAAACGGTAGTGGTTGACATCCGCTAGCATCACGTCTCCTTTAGCCTCCAGCTGCGCCCGCTCGACAAAATTGTGCAGGTCTTCTTGTAGGATGCTAGAGGTGCAGGTGGGAGTTAACACAATTAAATCTGGGTGTTCTTCGGCATCTTTGCGGGTGATGTTATCTACTACCTTTTCTTGAGAACCCCTTGCTAAAACGTTGCGGTCAACTACACTGGTGGTCACCGGGGTGAAGTTTTTCTCCCGCGATAACATGGATCGCATGACGTTAAAGTAATCATCGCCTAATGGGGCGTGCATAATCGCATGAACGTTTTTAAATGAACTAGCGACCCGCAGAGTGCCAATGTGGGCAGGTCCTGCATACATCCAGTAAGCCAATTTCATGACTGTGTTCTCCCTTTTCTACTCAAATAATTATGAGTGCATGATGATTAAATCGCTTCTGATTGTCTCAAAACTTTGGAGTTAGTGAGAAATAGTAATTTTGGCTGCTTGGGCAGGTCGTTAATAGCTCAAACCCTCTTAGTGATTGGCATCTAGCCTCTGTTTTTACTGGTATTCCTATTGTTGAATTAAATAACTCTTAACGAATTGATAAATATTTTTATCAATTTTTGTTAATTATGTTGATGATTAAATTGTTCCCAATAATTTTGAGAAGAGAATACCTGTATTTACTCCCTAGGGAAAAATATGACTGTGGGCGACTTATATTTGACACCTATTCATAAGTCGGATTACACACCACAAGCCCGGGCGATCGCTACCCGTTGCTTTTGTCCTCCTGAAAGATTGGATGGATAGTAATTGACTCGATCTCCCAATTTCACACCATGGATCTCTGCATTACGCAACTGTGCTTCTAGACGGGCAATTGTAGCTTGTCTTGCAGAGATGTAATTGCAGGTTCTAATGTAGAACTTGAACGATTTGCCCAAAAGCTGTAGAAAGAAATTGTCCCAGTAGCCGCGGCTATAGAAATTGCCAAGAATATTGACCACTGACTTACAGGTTTTGTAAATAAGTGCTTTTGCTTGGGTATCATAATCACTTTTTTTCTCAGTTAGAGATATCTAGAAGTGTTGGTGAAGATATACGACAGTCGTCGTATATCCTGTCTGCTTGTGGATAATCCCGGTAAAACTATGGAATAAATGAGCAGCATCAGCTCTTAATCAAGCTTCAGAGATTCTTACTTGTTAATCACCGCGGCTTGTTCGTTTTTCAAAATTGCTAAGTATTCACTCCGTGTTCCATCTATCCGGTAATGGTCGCAAATTTTGCATAGTTTCAAAACATCCAATCGGCTGAATAGTTTTTGATGCTGAATCTTATTATCAGTCCTCCATCGCCAAAAAGTTGTTCGATCAATACGACGATTACTTTCAGGCCATCTTCGTCTAGATAGGAAATCTATTATTTCTTGTTCATAAAACGAGTAGCCCTTGGGCAATTTTAGAAGTTCTTCTCTTAACTCAATTAGCGGTATGAGTGGATCTAACTCAGATAGTCTCATGCCAGCAATCCTTTATAGTTTCGTGTCCGTCTAATGATGTACAATACTTAATGCAGCACGGTTTAATGATATGCAAGTGCATTGTGTGAGCACGTGAATTTCCCTGAAGAGAGATAGGAGACCATCAAGTAATTGTATGTCTCTGTATTTCTCAGATTGGCAATTCAACAGCATTTGATTAGCCTTTATATCACCTACCATAAACATCTTGATACTCAATTGCAACCCATAAGCAACATATTTGAAAATAAATTTTAAAATGAGAAAATGGCAATTTGGCACAGAGATAATGTGTAAATACGTTATGGAAATTAAGCAATGCTGAAAATTTTATTTTCTCAAGCAAAAATGCTACATAATCAATTATTTATATTCTTAATGAGATATAAATTGATTAGTCAATAAATTTACCTATCAATATAAATAAATGAAATACACAATATTTATGGGAATTAGAAAGTAAATATAATCAAGCTTTACATGCATAGCGATGTTACCCACGGTAGATGTAGTGCAAATAAATTAAAATTGATGTATAAGGGAGATTATACCCAATCTTAGTCTAGTTATTTCTCAGGTTTGTAGTCATTCACTCATGAGGTACTAATGTCTATATTAGCCTGGTGAACTTTGTGACAATAGTCCATATATTGAAAATAATGATTTCAATTTTAATCAATCTTTAGGCAGATGTAAAAACTCTTAGATAAATTAAATATCTAAATTTAATATTTTTGACACATAGATTTATAGATAGTAGGATACAACAGTCAAATTAGAAAATAGACTTCAAAACCCCTTGCCAACAAATAGGAAAAGTCTCATCTATGCAATTTATATGCAATTGATACCAATAAAACCTTACTCTATGACATACTAGTAAGTCAGACATTAAATAATTATTGAGTTCATACTTACTGCCCTTCCAAGAGCATAGACAAAATGAGATTACAGAGATTCATGCTCTCCTTACCAAGTTTTGATAATCAGAGGCTAATTTTTCATGCCGCTCGCCAAACTCTTCGCAAAGCTGAAATGGCACGACTAGCGGTGCATGAATGGCTAAATCACCATGATTTTGAACTAGAAGAGTGGAAAAATAAAACTGCTTCTGAGCTTGGTATTAGTATTAGTGAGCTAGAGCAGAAACTATTAGCTGCTAATCAGAAACAGGCAATGAAGACAAAAGAAGATAATCATGGGGATTCAGAAAACAATTATTGATCAAGTTAATCATGTCTAACCACAACCATGTGACCAATAAATTGCTCGGCTGATATCATCCGGCTTAACAGGGTGTTTCATCTATGTTAGACATATGGAGTTGCATAGGAGTTGCGAGCAAGAATCAAACATCCTAATATAACTGTAATTAGCAAATTAATCGATGTGCATGAGGCTGAGGTTTCGAGATTCAACTATTCTACCCGCCTATGGCAAACAAACTTCCATATATCTGCTGTAGACAATTAGCATTACCACTCAGTTGTAGAATGCAGTATCGCATTTAGGAAAAAATGAGCAATGGTAACTCAGCCCCAGTTAACAAAAATCACTCAGAAACACCAAACCTTTTTACTTCTGAGGATTCGGTTCAGAAAACCACACCTACAAACAAGGTAGCAGTGAATGGTATTGCCAAATCTATGAACAACAGCCAATCAGACCAACAGGATAGCAACTCTACACCAACCAATTTAGAAACATTTGTGAATTACCAAAGGGCTATAGACAACTTAGAGTATACTCTCATCCAACTAAATCGCCATCAACGTCAAATATTGCAGGTTCATGAACAATCTTTGCGGCATCAAACAGAATACACGAACACCTTTTTCGGGCTGATGCAACAACAGCATATCCTCTGGGGAAATGGTCAATTCATTGAGAAACAACCCGAAACCCAGCAACTAGCCATCTCCAGTTTAGAACGTAGCATGATGCGGTTTCACGATCATCAAGCTGACAGCCTCCGCATTCATGAGCAATATCTGAAGTATCAGCAAGAATATACTCATAACTTTTTCCAGTTAGTCCAGCAACATCAACTACCAACCTGTGATGACAGGATTCAACACAGTTTGAATACTCCGGTATACGGAGAAGATCGGCCCATACCAGTAACAGCCGTATCGGCTGTGGCGACTGAATTACAGACGGTGACAACTAACGGTAGTGGTAACGGTAATGCTAAGGGTGCACATCATCAAACCATACCAGTTACAGATATAATTGCCACCCGGCAGAATCCCACTGCAACCATAGCAGCCACACCACCCGTAGATATTGATCCAGCTACCCTGCAGCCCACCCTGCTCACCATTGTCAGTGATCAAACAGGCTACCCCAGTGAAATGTTAGAGATGTCCATGGACATTGAAGCAGATTTAGGGATTGATTCCATCAAACGGGTGGAGATTTTGGGAGCATTATTAGAAATATACCCCGATTTACCCAGGCCCAATCTAGAGGAACTGGCACAGCTACGGACTCTGTCCGAAATAGCCGAGTACATCAGGACTATAGCAACGCCCACCATCAATAAAAATTAAATAACATTTTTAGTATTTGGGTGATGGGAAAACCAACACAGAATCAAATACCAAAAATAGCGATTGTGGGCATGGATTGCTATTTGCGTGGTAACTACCAGGGTTTAGATAGTTTTGAACCAAGTATTTATGAATGATCATATTTCTATTATCAGAGTATTAGCAAAGCTATTGAGTCATAGAGTGGAAATGGATTTGTCGCCACTGTATTCTCTCTCAGACCGTAGCTTGAATCCAAATCAAATACTAGATGAAACTATCACCTTGGGTAGTCAGAAAAGTGATGGCATATTTCTGGGTAAGAATAAGCAGGAAATATTCCCAGAAAAATTTTATACCCCATCAATCAGTCCTCCCAGTCAGCAGTATGAATTACTGGAATTTAGTCAAGCCAGACCCACATATTCTCTGAATAAAAATTCAGTATTAGCTGAGGAAAAGAGATTTATGAGCAACTTAATCGCCGGGGATGATAAAGCTTCTAGTGTATTATTGAAGGATAGACCAAGCCCTGACTTGTCAGTTAACCCTAAGGCTTCGCTACCCAAGCTATCACACAATGTCGGAGTAGGTCATACTATTTCACCTCAAGAAGATGAGATTTTTATTGTGGAAGAAAGAGACTGCAAAACTGATCATACAGTTGATAAACAACAGCTAGATAATTTACGCAATCCTCAGTATCAGAAGCTGATATATAATGCTTTTTACATGGCACAAAACCACAGCAATGTATTAGAAATGCGACAACAATCACTACATCAAATCAGCGTCATAATCCAGCAACAACTAAATCTATACCAGAAAATATTTAACGCAGAAAGTAATTAATTCACAAAAATATTTCATGATTATAACAAAGCAATAACCAATGATTTCTTAAGCAATTAAAAATTATGCCGACAATTGCTCCTCATAATGCTTAACCTCATGTTTAACAATAATTTAGTCATTCATAAACGCGGAAATTCACTCTTAAAAACATCTAATTTTTTTGTGAGTAACCGTCAAGCATGGCATGGTGATATAAATACAATATCTTTTGATGGTAATGGCATAAGAGCTAAACTAATTAACTTAGCTAAACCTTGTTACATTATCAGAGTAGAAGATAAAATTGGTGTTACTAATCAAGGAGAATTAATTCATTATCATAATGGTAAAACTGGACAAGAAATGTTGATGTCCGTTCCACCTATACATATTCAACAGTTAGGAGATCCCAACTTTATAGATTTCCATAATGTTAAATATGCCTATGCTACTGGTTCCATGGCTCATGGTATTGCTTCTGAACAATTAGTAATAGCTCTTGGTAAGGAGAAAATTTTAAGTTCATTTGGTGCTGGTGGTCTCTCTCCTGACCGTGTGGAAGCAGCCATCAAGCGTATTCAGCAAGCCCTACCCGAAGGAATTTACGCTTTTAACTTACTTCATAGTCCCAGTGAACCTACTCTTGAACGTGGTACAATTGATTTGTATTTGAAATATCAAGTCAGAACAATAGAAGCATCTGCATTTTTAGATTTAACTGATAACGTTGTCTACTACCGGGTTGCGGGACTAGGCTTGAATGCAGCTAATCAAATCCAAATTAAAAATAAAGTCATTGCCAAAGTTTCTCGCCGAGAAGTGGCCACAAAATTCTTAGAACCTGCTCCTGTGAAAATTCTTAAAAGATTAGTACAGCAAGGTCTCATCAGTGAATTACAGGCAAGTATAGCCGCAAAAGTTCCCATGGCTGACGATATTACCGTCGAAGCAGATTCCGGTGGTCACACAGATAATCGTCCCTTAGTTTGTCTGTTACCATCGATTTTGGAATTAAGAGATCAAATTCAAGGCCAATATGGTTACGAAAGACCGGTCAGAATTGGAGTAGCGGGAGGAATTGCGACTCCCCAATCAGTATTGGCTGCTTTTATGATGGGTGCTGCTTATGTCGTTACTGGTTCCATTAACCAATCCTGTATTGAAGCTGGAACTTCTGAATATACTAAACAATTGCTAGCCCAAGCGGATATGGCTGATGTGATGATGGCTCCAGCAGCAGATATGTTTGAGATGGGAGTAAAACTGCAAGTTCTCAAAAGAGGAACGCTCTTTCCTCTCCGGGCGCAAAAACTGTTTGAATTATACAAAAACTATGATTCAATTGAAGATATACCTGTTACCGAAAGAGAGAAGATAGAAAAGCAAATCTTCAGAAATAGTCTAGATAGCATTTGGCAAGAAACAGTTAATTATTTATCTCAACGTAATCCCGAAAAACTGCACAAAGCCGCCAACAATCCCAAGCTGAAAATGGCTCTAATTTTTCGCTGGTATCTAGGATTGTCTTCTCGTTGGTCTAACTCTGGTGAGAAAGGTCGGGAAATTGATTATCAAATCTGGTGCGGTCCATCTATGGGAAGCTTCAATAACTGGATACAAGGTTCTTACTTGGCAGATTTAAATAATCGGAAGGTAGTTGATGTTGCCCATCACATGATGATAGGAGCAGCATTTTTATACAGATTACAAAATCTGAAGATTCAAGGATTACAAATACCCGATTCTTATACTCAGTATCATCCAGTCATTTCTGGTAAATCGTAAGAGGTTGTTTGATAAGTTTTCAACAGGTAATTTTTATCTTAGGGAACAGGGAATGGGGATTGGGGAACACGGTTCGACTTCGCTCACCGACCGCACAAAAAACAATAAAATCCAGTCTCCTCCCCTTACAAGGGGAGGGTTAGGGTGGGGTCAAACAATATTTGATACACTAATCATAACTTGACAAACATCCTCTTAGAGTAGCGGGGACTGGCTAAGGGATCAAGATTGTGAATTGATTCTCCCAGCGGTAACCCTATTTCCTCGCAGTTGCTAGATATCTACAGAGCTACGCCTGTGGTGGGCTTGGGAGGCTGAATTTCAGTGCCTATGCCTCGGCGATATAATTGTGCTAATCGCTGCTCGTATTTAAGTAAGTCCTGGTAAATTTCCTTAAATATCGCGGTTGCTACGGGGTCAGTATACATTGCAGACAAATTGCTAATATCGCCAAGACCTGTTTGTACATCTCCTAGGGCGCAACGTAACTGATAGATGTCATCGCTACCAGTAAAGGTACTTTTAACTTTGGCGTATTGATTGGCGATATTTGCCACTATGGAAGGTTTTTCATGGAGTGTGTTGAGATAGGTTTCCAATTTCTGAATGTGGCGCTGTCTATTACTAATCATCTCTTGAAAGAGCGATCGCACTTCGTGATCTGATTCTTTTTGGGTGTACTGTTCTAAGGCTTCCATTGAATAACGCTCCCCACTCAGTGCTATATTCAACCCCCTGGTAATTTCACCTTTGGTAGAACCACCCCAAGCATCAGCGAGTTTCCACCACTGGGCGCTAGTATCTTTTTCCTCTGGAAGTGCAGCATCTTTACCACCGTACCCCAGACGACTGAGCAATGCTGTGGTGAAAATCCCTAAGTCTCCTGGTTCGCGTGAGGTAATTAAATTCCTGTCTACCACTAAGGGTTCATCTAGGTAATTTACACCTGCATTAATCATATCTTTGCGGATAGCAGTAAAGCCCGTGGCTTTTCTACCTGTGAGCAAATCACCTTCAATTAAAAGTTGCGGCCCGTGACATACAGCTGCTACCCATTTCCCTTGTTCCATGGCTTTTTGCACAAAGCTGACTGTGTTCGGGTTCCGCCGCATTTTATCCGGGGCCATACCACCGGGAATTACTACTGCGTCAAATTCCGCTGCTATGGCTTCTGTGGTGGTAGCGTCGGGCTGAACTGAAACTTTACCTCGTTTACCTTTATATTTTTCATTCATGCGTGAACCGAGGACAACTATCTCCATCCCAGCTTGCTTTAGTCCATTACACGGGATAGTAAATTCTATATCCTCAAATCCATGTTCTATGAGGATGGCGACTTTTTTCTTCCGGGAATGATTGTTATGATTGGTCATGATTTTTGCCTAGGTTAATAATTTTACTCAATAGGATGCTTGACTGCAGGAATTTAAGTTGGTGATGTGGTGAATAGTTCCTCATAGTCATGATCAAAATAATTATGAAATTTGCTGAATTTGTCAGGCTTAATGGCGTTTTGTAAGACTGCAAATACAGCCCGAACATGAATGGCGCTGGTTGTCGGTTCTATATTTTCTCTTTGACTCACACGAGTAATGAATTCTTGCAGGTTGAAAGGTTCACTAGTTTCTCCTTCTCGCCTTTGCAAAGATTGAGCTAATTCTTGTGGTAATTCTGCTGCTACTTCTTTGAATTCATCGCCGGGGATACGCTCTGTGATGGTTTCTAAGGTAGCACGGGTGGCGCGTTCGGCTTCTTCACGAGAATTTGATTGAGCTAGGCTTTGTACGTGTGTAATAAACTCGTTATATTCCATTCTATACCTCTTTTTATTGTAATTTGTAATTAAGAGTAGACTATTGATTTAATTCCTATTTAATTCCTAATATATGGATTTCACTCCTACACAGTTGAGGAATTTCAATTTAGACTTATTTATTAAAGTATCTTCTAATTACTATTTTTTCTTCGTACTCAGGGGATATATTTTTTTATCACTAAAGTAATATACCCTTGGTGATACTGTCTTTACCTTTGGTAAGGTTATGATGAATCGGTAAATAGAATTAATATTATTTATGGAAGAAAATAATCAGAATCAAGAAGTCAATTCTGATGATTTAACCGCAGAAATTACCGAATCTTACGGTACTGGTGTTAAGGATTTGCCGGGGTATAATATTGGCGGGCGATCGCTCAGACAAAGAAAACGTCAGTATACACACACAAGTCCGGAAATTACTGGCGGTGATGTTGATGCTTATTGGCAACAGGAAGATACGGTCGGAGATGAAGCTGTAGGTGGTACTGCCCCTACTCCTGATCAAAGTGTAACTGATGATTTAGGAAAGGCAGTAGGATTACCGATGAATGACGGTGATTTTCTCCATACTGAGGATATTTTAGAGCGGCGTGATCATTCTCGCTGGGAATTAGATCCGATGTCTTCTGATGATTATCAAGAGCGGAAAGATTAAACCCAAAACTTAAAAATTTAAGTTTTGGGATGTGAGGATAAGTTAAAACCTAATGCCTAATTGTCCATTAAATCCTCGCACAGAATTGTAACCAGCACCGACAAAAATATTATCGGTAGCACCTATTTGGACACCGCCAGAAACAGCAACACCTTGGTCTTCTGAATACCAGCCAAGTCCGACATAAGGTGAAATCACTGGTAAACTGAAGAATTTTAAAACATCTCCTCCAGTAGCACCTTCGGGACCTCTACCGATCTCAAAACCAAAATCTAAAACTCTCACACCAGCAGCATAGGTGACTTCTCCATCCTTTTCACCCACAGAAACCCAGGGTTGTGGTAACAATTGGGCAGGTGCTGGACTGGGGACAAATACAGTTAAGCAAGTTAAGGATGGAATGAGTATTTTGGCAATAACCGATTTTTTCACCGTTTTTATGGGAAACTACCTGTCATATTGTATTGCAACTCTCAGGTAAACCATCCACCTTTGAGTATTTTTCCGTGAATTTACTGTAAAATAAAAAGATATTTTTAATCTATCAGTTATCAACTCCCATCATGTCACCCCAAACCATTGAAAAGATTGTATCTGCCTACTTTGCCAATATTGCAGCAATGAATCCAGAAGGGTGGGTGAGTAAGACAGGTAAGCCAGTTATCTTTGCAGGAATTACGATTTTTGAAATCAACTCAGCTGGTAAGATTCAAACAACTCGCGCTTACTGGAATCCCCAAGAGATGGTAGCACAATTGCGGTGAACTCATCCATAATAGGGTAAGTATTATTTTTAATTTGATTATGTACTTAACTTGGTTAGACAGCAATAGTTGGTTACTGGAAATGGGTAACCAACGCATATTACTGGATCCTTGGCTGGTTGGTTCTTTAACTTTTGGCAATTTAGATTGGTTTTTCAAAGGTTCTCGGATACAAGAACGCCCCATACCACAAAATATTGATTTGATTTTGCTGTCTCAAGGTTTAGAAGACCACGCTCATCCACCGACTCTTAAACAACTAGATCATGAAATTAAGGTTGTGGGTTCTGCCAATGCGGCAAAATTATCACGTGAGTTGGGCTACAATTACGTAACATCCCTGAAGCACGGGGAAAGTTTCAACTTGAATCAACAAGTGGAAATCACAGCTGTTCCCGGCTCTGTGGTAGGTTATAATCTGGTAGAAAATGGTTATCTGATTAAAGAATTAACCAGTGGGTTAACAATTTATTATGAGCCTCATGGGTCTCATTCGCCGGAAATTAAACAATTTGCCCCGGTTGACGTGGTGATTACGCCGATAGTAGATATAACATTGCCTTTAGGCTTGCCAGTTATTAAAGGTAGGAAGAGTGCATTGGAAGTTGCACAATGGTTACAACCTCAAATTATGCTTCCCACGGCCGCGGGTGGAGATGTGGTTTTTGAAGGTGTGCTGACGAAATTCTTGAAAGCTCAAGGAAGTGTGGCAGAATTTAATTGCCTACTGCAGCAATATAATTTGTCTACCCAGGTGATGGAACTCACCCCGGGCGATCGCCGAGAATTGCAGTTGAGGAATAATTCAACTGTGAGCAAGTCCAAGCTCTAGATATGGCGGTTAGCCGTTGGCGATTTTAGTCGCCACCGCAATTCTCAAATCAATTGTGTTTGTACTTACTAAGCACCTGTAGCAAGTATAGAGCTTACTGTACTGAGTAAAAACAGCCACGATACTAATCGTGACTGAGTACTTTAAATGAACTGATTTTTACTTTCTAGAATTAACTAGGGTTAAACTCAGAGTAAGACTGAGAAATTATCAGGCTTGAGCGTAATTTGCAGCAGCAAAGTCCCAATTGACTAATTGGTCTAAGAAATTCTTGATGAAAGCAGGACGCGCATTTTTATAGTCAATGTAGTAGGCGTGTTCCCAAACATCTAGAGTTAGAAGGGCCTTTTTGCCATGGGCTAAGGGGTTCTCTGCATTTGGTGTTTTCATGACCTTGAGAGTACCAGCATCATCAACTAACCAAGCCCAACCGCTACCAAATTGAGTTGCTGCAGCGTTAGAAAATTCTTCTTTAAATTTGTCAAAGCTACCAAAATCCTGATTAATTTTGGCTGCTAGGTCGCCAGTGGGTGCGCCCCCACCTGCGGGCTTTAAGCAATTCCAGAAAAAGGTGTGATTCCAAACTTGAGCAGCATTGTTGAAGATTCCCACCTTAGAGGAGTCTTTAAAGGCAATTTGGATCACCTCTTCCAAAGATTTGTCAGCCAGTTCTGTACCGTCAGTCAGCTTATTTAAGTTAGTCACATAGGCTGCATGATGTTTGCCATAGTGATACTCAAATGTTTCTCCCTTCATGCCATAGGGCTCGAGAGCGTTAAAGTCGTAAGGTAAGGGGGGTTGTGTAAATGCCATTTTGTGAAATCCTCTCTTGACTGTTTTCCGGTTTAAAACTGTTGAGCGAAACTTAGGAAACGACAGGTGTTATCTGTATGCGTTTTCTATCCCAACGCTATAGGATATAAAACTTAACATTGTCATTCTACTACCAAAGGGAGGATTCGGGCAAAATACTGTTTGATTTGAGCCAAATTGCATAAAGGTAGAAATATTCAGATGCTCGACAACTAAGATAAGCGTTTTTGATAGTAGTTAACAATTTGTGCTGTAACTTCAGACACGTTAAGACCATCAGACTGTATTTCTACTGCATCCGCTGCTTTTTGTAAAGGGGAAATTTTCCGAGTGCTATCTTTTCGGTCTCGTTCGGCAATATCGCCTTTGAGACGCTCTAGATTCACTTCGGGTTGTCCCTGTTTTTTTAAGTCTTGCTGACGGCGATGCGCTCGTTCATCAACAGAGGCGGTTAAGAATACCTTAACGTCGGCATCGGGGAAGACATGAGTCCCAATGTCTCGACCTTCGGCGACTAAACCACCTTTTTTACCCCAGCTTTGCTGTTGTTTAACGAGTGCTTGACGCACGGCGCTTTGTGCAGCGATCGCGGATACTTGAGATGTGACTTCAATTGTGCGAATTGCTTGAGTGACATCAGTACCATTAATCCAAACCCTGACGGGAGATTGCAGATCGTCAGTGGGTGTAAGTTCAATATTACACCGACTAACTAACTCAGCAATGGCGCATTCATCATCAAGAGCAATACCCTTTTGTAGCACCAGCCAAGTCACAGCCCGATACATAGCTCCTGTATCGAGATACACTAAACCCAGGTGAGTGGCCACTTGACGAGCCACTGTAGATTTACCAGCACCAGCTGGTCCATCGATAGCGATGATGGGCTGACGATCGCGCAGGATGGTATTATCAATCAAACGTGTGGAACCAAGACGACCTGCGATCGCCAGCATTCCTTCCTCCTCAACTGTTTCTAAAGACATTAACGTACTCGGATTAACTAATTCAATATATTCCACCATGAGATTAGGAACCTTTGCCAGTTCTTGCTGTACCAATCCTATGAGGGTACTGCGATCACGAACACCCTTACCAAACCCAGCAGCACTAGCCCGTAAAGCTTGATATAAAATTACTGCTTGGGCTTTTTCTTGTGCAGTCAAATATTGGTTACGAGAACTTAAAGCCAGACCCGACTCTTCCCGCAGGGTTGGACAACCAATAATCTCTACTGGCAAATTTAAATCACTCACCAACCGTCTAATAATAGCTAGTTGTTGACCATCTTTTTGTCCAAAGTAGGCGCGGTCGGGTTGTACCAAGTTAAAAAGCTTGGTGACAATCGTCGCGACACCCTGAAAGTGACCAATGCGAGAACGACCACACAAATTGGACATCATAGCACATGGAGGCGTTACTTGTGTCAGTTGAGATGCTTCTAGACTGTTCTGAGAAACACCCATTTCCTCTGGTGTGGGGGCAAAAATCGCATCTACCCCCGCTTTTCTACACATTTGTTGGTCTAGCTCTAAAGTGCGGGGATAACGTTGATAATCTTCATGGGGGCCAAATTGCAGGGGATTGACAAAAATACTGACAATCACCGTAGAATTTTCTTGCCTTGCCCTTGCCATCAAGCTCAAATGACCTTGATGTAATCCTCCCATAGTTGGCACTAAACCGACGGCCGTCTGGTACCAGCTAGACATCGCATCTAGTCCCAAATCTTCGGGAACCCTGAACTGATGTTGTGAACAACGTTGAGTTAAATAGCAGCGTAAAGCTGCAACTGTTGTCAGCAGACGCACAAAATACCCCTAGTTCTTTTTAAGCCTCTCCCCCGTTAGTTTATATCTGAAATAGGGGGCTGGGGTATGGAACTAGGGGTATTAGGGACTGGGGACATTATCCACTGAAATTCTCAGCAATTATCGCCCCATAATTTCAATCTTCACAGGTGCCAAACCGTTGTTAATCATTCCTAAGCTACGAGCAGCACCAGTGGATACATCGATGACTCTACCGCGAATGAATGGGCCTCGGTCATTAATTCGCACCACAACCGAACGACCATTACGGGTGTTAGTCACACGAACTCGCGTGCCGAAAGGTAAGCTACGATGGGCTGCAGTCATACCTTCGGGATTAAATCTTTCACCGGTGGCGGTAGGTCTACCAGCAAAACCGCGACCGTAAAAGGAAGCTATACCACGGAAAGTGAGTCGTTTGTTGCTCGCAAGCTGCTGTGTGGGCTGCTGCGAACCAACTTTTACTGGTTCGGGGAGATTAGCAATTTCTGTGATGGGAGATGCATTACCAATGAGTCTCCGCAAGCGATTAGTTACTTGCAATGCATCTTCTGCGAGATTTTCGGTGGTTCCTGCTAGGATGGTTTTTGCATTGATTTGCACCAATTCCCGATCTTTAATTTTAATCGTATAGCTCTCGCCGGTGTGTTGTGTGACAGAGGCACTTTTGTTGCCATCTGTAGATTCGCCCTGACCCATCCAACTAACGGTAATCTGTTGAGCATCCTCACCATTACGCACTAGCTGGTTAATACTGGCTGCTATGAGTCCAGCTCTATAAACCGGGTCATCATTAAGGGATTTCTTTTCCTTTGTCGCATTCCTCAAGTTCCCTACACTCGTCCCCGTGCGACCAGAGGACTGTTGTCCCGCAGTAGTTCCAATTCCAGTCACCGTCAAACTTTGCGGCTGTGGCTGAGAACTCAAAAAGGTAATAACTGGAATATTTTTGATAAACAGGGTTGCCGCTTTACGACCTCCAATGTAGTGAGAATGAATGTTTGTTATCACAGCATCGGAAGTCGGTTTCCCAGATGAGGTTTGAAACTCTCCTACTTTAACTACATTCTTAACTGATGTTTCTGGAGAAACTCGATTAGTTTGCTTTGTAGTAGTAGTTTGAGTGCGTCCGACTAAGGGCGTACCCACAGTAGTCAGAAACAGGGCGACAATAGTCCACAAATATCGTTGATTCATGCGTCCGATTTTTAAAGCGAGTGTAGAACAGCAGTTTTTTAGTTCCTGGGATTTTTTGCCAGTTTCAGTGACATCTCCCATGAAATTTCCTGGGCTCTGGTTTTCACTTTTTTGATTTATAACTGCAACACACTATCACGAACTTTGAAGGTTGGGGATCAGGGTTTTACCGTAGATCTAAATCACTTTATTCGATTTCAATTCTAATTTCCGCGGCGAAACCGTTTTCAAATCAGGATTTTGAGGATGTAACGTTTTTTGTAACTGACTCAAGCTTTCATATGAAAATCTAATATTTCGGCGGTTTTTGATTAGTAATAACACTCCTGAGAGAAAACTGTATTTTAAGAAACATATAAATTTATTAAATATATGTTTGTCATATCTTTGTCAAAACTCCCTCAAAATGCTTGAGTATATTTCCTGGAGGAATTTTTGGGCTGCCCACGGAAAATCATCTGTAAGTCTACATACAAATATTTTGAATTTTAAGTTTGAATTTTAAATAGGCTAGCAGTCATGTTCTAGTGGTTAGTCATCTGATTAGGGGTTTACTAAATAAATGTACTTAGACTAATTTGATCTAAAAGTAGCATATTGTGGCTATATATGGAATTTAATTACTGAAAAACCACCATCATTTGGTAACTAAAAAGTATTTTTTTACAAATTAAAATCAATGATGAGAAAATTAAAAAAGCTTCACTGGCTTGAGCTAACAAAAAATAAAGTAGCGAAAATTACATATATTTTCGGTTGCTAGATTGACTTAAATATGATTTTCGAGAGAAGAATATTAGGCTCATGGCAAACAAAGCAAATCCAGAAAATGTAGAAATCGGTTCAGCGCCATTTTTAGCTGTTCTCAACGACTTATATTCCCAATACAAGTTACTCAAGGAGGGTACACTAGCAAACTATATTCCAGAACTGGCAAAGGTAAATCCAGAATTATTCAGCATTTGCATTGTCACAGTAGATGGTCAAAGGTACGAAGTCGGGGATAATCAACACCAATTTACTATCCAGTCCATTTCTAAGGTGTTTGCTTATGGACTGGCTTTAGAAGATCATGGACGGGATTATGTCTTAACTAAAGTGGGGGTTGAACCAACAGGAGACGCATTCAACGCCATTATTCTCGATGAACAATCGAAGCGACCTTATAACCCCATGGTAAATGCAGGTGCGATCGCCACTACCAGTTTAATTAAAGGGTCTGGTGCGACGGAACGCTTAAACCGGGTTCTGGATATGTTTCAGAAATACACCGGACAGAATGCACTGGTTGATATCTCAGTATTTACCTCTGAACGTAGTACGGGACATCGCAACCGCGCCATGGCACATTTAATGCTCAATTTTGGCATGATTGACCAAAACATTGAAGAAGTTTTGGATCTTTACTTTCAGCAGTGTGCTGTGATGGTAAATTGCCAGGATTTAGCGGTGATGGCGGCCACCCTTGCTAACAGAGGTATGAACCCGATTACAGGAGAACAAGCAATAGATAGTCGTTACATTAAAGATATTCTCAGCGTCATGTACACCTGCGGTATGTATAACTTTGCTGGGGAATGGGCTTACAAAGTTGGTATTCCGGCTAAAAGTGGGGTTTGTGGTGGAATTATGGCGGTTGTACCCCATAAAATGGGCATTGGGGTATTTTCGCCATTGTTAGATGTCCGTGGTAATAGTGTCCGGGGAGTGAAAGTGTGTGAGGAACTTTCCCAGCTATTAGGGTTACATTTATTTGAATGTTCAGGTGAGGGACTGAAATTTTAACTCACTGTAATTACCGCTCCCAGACTCTCATTCGCCAACCTATCAACAGCACACACTGCATAGGTTCCAGCTTGTTGCACCGTGGCGGTAGCTGGCGTGGCGTAGCCATAAGTTCCAGCAGATAAGACCCGCTGAAGTACCCAATTTTCACCAGTCTGTCGATAAAGTGTCCAAGAACGCACGGGTTGCTCATCGCCGGGTTCCCAACTTAGGCGACGATTATTAACTTGTAGTTCTCGGGGTGGTGGTGGTGGGTCTGTATTCTGCCATGACATAGTAGGTACTATGGCGGGGGTGGGATAAAGGGAATTGCGGAAACTGTCAGCAATTCCCTGACGGTTTTGATTAATGTGACTCATGCTAAAAAAGATATTACCCAGTGACAAGTTAGCAGCTAGGTTGCGAGTGATGGTAACTTGTTTGTTAATCTCTCCACTCTTCCAAGCTTTGCCATCAAGTTGACTAATATTGTTGCCTACATATATATGTCGCTGCTGAGGATTAATTTCTGTCCACCATTTTAGTAGTGTGGGATAACTTTGTGCGGTCTGGTCAATGCGCCAATAAAGTTGAGGGGCGATATAATCCACCCAACCTTGTTCTAACCATTTTTTAGCATCAGCATACAGTACACTATAAGCATCTAGGCCATTTATTCCTGGTGGTTGTCCAGGTCGGTAAATACCAAAGGGACTAATACCGAATTTGACGTGGGGCTTTATGGCTTTGATTCCTTGAAATAGCCGTAATACCATTTGATTCACGTTTTCCCGTCGCCAGTCACTTAAGCTGAGTTGACCACCAGTTGATCTATAAGCTGCATAGGTTTTACTATCGGGGAAGGTTTGACCCTCGATGGGATAGGGATAAAAATAATCATCCAAGTGAATGGCATCTATATCATAGCGTCGCACAACATCCATCATCACGTTGTACGCCCTATCCTGGACGATTTTGATTCCTGGGTCCATCCATAGTTGATTACCCCATTTGTAAACTACTTCGGGATTGGTCAAAGCTATATGGGGTCTGGCGTTGGGTCTAGCTGTGATGCTAGTTTTGGCCCGGTAGGGGTTGAACCAAGCATGAAGTTCAATATTACGTTGGTGACATTGAGCGATCGCAAATTCCAAAGGGTCATAAAATGGTTCTGGTGGTTTCCCTTGAGTTCCCGTCAACCAAGCGCTCCAGGGTTCTAGTTGGGAAGCATATAAAGCATCTCCTTCTGGTCGCACCTGCAAAATCAGGGCGTTGAAGTTGAGTGCTTGTAATCGGTCGAGAATTGCAATCAATTCAGCTTGCTGTTGTGCTGTTGAGAGTCCGGCTTTAGAGGGCCAGTCACTATTCCATACTGTTGTCACCCACGCCCCCCGAAACTCTCGCTGATGATTTACCTTGACAGTTTTAGGAGTATTGACAAGTTTTGGGGGAACTATGATATAATTAGATGATATTTTATCGGCTCTACCTAAGTAAACCAAAGCCTGATATACAATTACTGCCACTTCTGCACGGGTGGCTGGTAAAGTAGGGTTGAGTAACTTGGTGTTGGGGTAACTAGCTACTAATTCTGTTTGAGTAGCGATCGCCACTTGATTTCTAGCATAACCAGGGATTTTTTCCGCATCTTGATATATTTCTGGTAATTTACTCAGCAAGTCTGGTGGAACATCAATAGCTATTGCCAAACCATTGACTAAAGCAACTAAAGCATCGCCGCGGATAATTTTGTCATTGGGGCGGAAATTCCCGTCGGGATAACCAATAATAAATCCGCTTTCGTAAGCTTTTTTAATACCACTCACAGCCCAATGATTAGCCGGGAGATCAGCAAAGGGGACATAACGACGCTTTGCTGATACTGTAAATACTGCGGCAATTATAGCAGCAAACTCCGCACGAGTCACTGGGCTATCTGGTCGGAAACTGCCATCAGGATAGCCATTTAAAATTCGACGCACCGCTAATTCTTGGATGAATAAGCCGGCCCAATGATTTTGAACATCCGGGAAACGAGTAGAATTAGATATCATGACCGATATTAACTAACTTGGCTTCATTCTTACACTATTTGTTAATTTAACAACAGCAGACCCATAGCCACTGTGATACTGTATAAATTTTAATAATTTAAGTGACTTCTGTGTATTTTTGAGGATAAAAGTATGATGAACGCGGGATTCTGAATTCACTAGCTTAGATATGAATTTAAACAATTAGCCTACCATTGAAAAAGTGCGAAAACCTATAGTTTACACGTTATTTGTGCTTGGTTTATTGAGCGTTATAGCATTTGCTTATATCTGTAATTATCTCTCTGAACAAAAGCCTATAGTTAGGTGTCAGCAGTGGGTATTTCAGGAGGAAGGAGATCATAAATACTACGCACATCCTGATACATTAGTGGTTCAACCCTGGCGTGGACGACATCATGTCTATGCTATATTTTTAGTTCCCGCAGAATACGAACATGATGGATTGTTCACCTTAACAATGCCAGGTTCTTCTACTCACTGTGGACGGTCTCAGAAGATTGGCAAGGTTGTATCTGGAGTTGATGACAGTAATGATTATAATCGGGTGAGGGGATTTTTAAACACTCGAATTGCAGTACAATTTATTCTTCAAGGTAAGTTCAGTCAGTTAAGGGAACCGAAAAATTGGAGGTTGGGTTATTTTCAAAGTAAAGAGGCGTAAAGGTCAGCAGAGGCTATATGTCCATAACTTGGCGATAATGGGTTTGTATTTCTGCTACGGTTGGAGATTTGCGCTTTGTTTCCCACTGACTAACTTTAAATAATTCTTGCTGTAAATCATCTACTTTAATGGTGTTAACTTGACCATTGCTAACAATTTGCTTTCCGTTTACCCAAGCACTATGGACAACATTGATAGGACGACCTAATACTAATAAGCCAATGGGATCTGTTCGGGGTAGCAATGATAGACTGGTGAGATCATACATGACTAAATCGGCTTGTTTTCCTAGGGTGAGGGAACCAAGTTTGTCAGCTACATTCAGCCCTTTTGCGCCTCCTAGGGAGGCCATTTCTACAGATTTTCTGGGTGTGATCCAGTTGTGATAGTCTAGGTCTGTAGTGTTGTGTAAGATGGAACCGATTTTGATGGCTTCTAGTAAGTCTTGGGAATCATTACTGGAAGCACCATCACAACCAAAGGAAACATTTACCCCGGCTTGGAGATATTTTAAAATAGGGGCGATACCACTGCCTAAACGGAGGTTACTCAAGGGGTTATGCACAACTGTACATTCAGTTTGGGCGAGGATGGTGATATCGTTATTGTTTAACCAAACACAATGAGCCAAGGATGTGCGATCGCTTAAATATCCGATGCGTTGTAGATGCTGGACTGCGGTACAACCGTATTTTTCTTGGGCGAGTTTTTCCTGTGCTTTAGTTTCTAGTAAATGAGAGTGACGACAAAGATGATGGCGATCGCTTAACTCAATACATCCTATAAATAAACTATCGCTGCACAATTGTATCCCCGTTGGTGCCACCACAATACTTATACCCGCTTCAGGACGGTGAAATTGTCTGACTGCTTCCTCTATAATTTCCAAGGTAGCCGCAGTTGAGCGAAAATACGGTGCATGGTTTTGATTTGACTCTCCCCCAGGTATACCCGCGGTGAGGGACTGATCTTGAATCAGGGGTGCGATAAAAGCACGTATTCCCACTTCTTCATAAGCACGAACCGCAGTAGCGATAGTTTCTAACTCCTGTCCAGGAGTTAACACCAAATGGTCTACCACACTAGTACCACCAGAAAGTAAAGTTTCCACAGCGGTTCCCAAAGCACTCAGATAAACTTTTTCTAAATCCAGAGGCGCAAAGTCATATAATTCCCCTAACCATAATTCTAAAGGCAACATGGACATAATACCCCGTTGCCACATTTCCGATGAGTGGGTATGGGCGTTAAAGAAACCAGGGAGTAACAGCTTATTGCTACCATCAATGGTATTACCAACCACATCTAAATCCGGTGCTATGGCGGCTATCTTACCATTTATCACTTGTACATCTAGGGTAAGATAAGCATCCTCAATAGCAATTAAAACATTCTGAATGGTAAAATTCACGATTTTAACCTTGTTGACGGTTGATGGTTGAAGGTTGTTTCACTACTGGGTACGCCAAACCTGGTTGACAATTGTCCCATCTGGTGCTATGAGTTGCAGATGTAAGGGCATTTGCCCCACTGCATGGGTTGAGCAACTTAAACAAGGGTCAAAGGCTCTAATTCCCGCCTCTACCCGGTTTAACATTTCCGGGGAGATTTGCACACCGTTGACAAAATGGCGAGCAATTTGGGCGACTGTCCGATTCATAGCTAAGTTATTTTGACCTGTAGCAATTAATAAATTCACCCTTTGAAGTAAACCGTTTTCATCAACTTGATATTCATGAAATAGGGTTCCCCTGGGAGCTTCACTGACTCCCACCGCTGTTAATTGATTCACATCCCCATGGGCGCGCAGTCGGGTTGAAAGTAGGTGGGGGTCATCTAGTAGTTTTTCTATGTGTTCAATTGCTGCTAGGATTTCAATTAAGCGGGCGTAGTGATAGAAAAATGATGAGTTGGGGGTATTTTTAGTTCTGTCTCTAAACTCCCTTAATTCTGAGTCGGCTAAGGGTGTACCAATGTGACTACAGATATTTAATCGTGCTAGGGGTCCGACTCTGTAGATACCACTATTTAAATGACAGTGGTCTGTTTGGTCGGGGTAACCTAGTGGGCGATAGTAGGGAGATTTTAAATAGGAGTCGGGTTGTACTGCTTCCCCAATAAATTGTTGATAGTTGCTGGGGTCTAGTTGGTCGGCGATGATATTCCCGCCACTATCTACAAACCGGATATGTCCGTCGTAGTGTTCCCACAGACCTGCGGAGGTAACTAAACCCATAAATAAGGTGGGGAAGTTGCCAAAGGTTTGGATCTCTTGTTGGTAGTCTGTTAATATTGCTTTGAACCTACGGAGAGCCTGTAAAATTGTAGTGCGTGCTTCGGGGATGCGGTTTTGAATGTGGGTACGTCCCTCTGGTCGGAGAGCATCGCGCACTCCACCGGGAACGGCCCATGATGGGTGTATTTTCTGTCCTCCTAACTGAGCTATGATTTCTTGTCCAAATTGACGGAGGCGAATTCCCCCCCTGGCTAATTCTGGTTCTGCTGCAATTAAACCAAATATATTCCGGTCTGGGCGATCGCCATCCATTCCCAACAACAAATCTGGGGCGCTCAGGTGAAAGAAACTTAGAGCGTGGGACTGGATAATCTGAGCTAGGTTCATTAACCGCCGCAGCTTTTCGGCTGCGGGGGGGATTTTGACTGTTAAGATGTTATCCCCGGCTTTAGCGGAGGCTAATAGGTGACTAACTGGGCAAATTCCACACACACGGGCTGTAATTCCCGGCATTTCCCAAAAGGGGCGGCCTTCGCAAAATTTCTCAAATCCGCGAAATTCTGTGACATGAAAGCGAGCGTCGCTGACTTGTCCAGTATCATCTAAGTATATACTAATTTTGGCGTGTCCCTCTATGCGGGTTACGGGGTCGATGATAATTTTCTTAGACATGATTTAGACCAGATTTGTTGACGGTTGACGGTTCGACTTCGCTCACCGACCACGGTTGACTGTTGACTGTTGGCTGTGTTTTGCAATTAACCAAACTTAATCATGTCTCGCCCTGATAGTTGTGGTATTTCACCTTTGAGCAGGGGGTCTAATACGGATTTGATGCGATTAGCGTCAGGGGGACATCCTGGTAAATAAATATCCACAGGGACGACTTGATGTACTGGTACTACCCGGTCTAGTAGGGTGGGGACTATATCAGCATCGGAGGGAATGGCGGGGTAAAGGGGGTTGGCTTCTATGTAACAACGCTGGAGGACTGTTTGCGCGTCTCCCATGGGGTTACGTAAGGCTGTAACGTTACCGGTGACAGCACAATCACCGAAGGATACGAGAATTTGGGAACGCTCTCTGACTTTGTAAATCATTTTGAGGTGTTCTTGGTTAGCGATCGCCCCTTCTACTAAGACAACATCCACACCCCAGGGGTATTCTTTGGTGTCAGCAAAGGGACTGTAAACTAATTCTGCTTGTTTGGCTAGGTCAATTAACCATTCATCTAAATCGAGGAAGGACATATGACAACCCGAGCAACCACCTAACCAAACTGTAGCTAGTTTTAAAAGAGTCATAACTTCTCAGGGGAGGGGTGAATTTTTGAGGAGGGGAATTAACAGTCAACGGTTCGACTCCGCTCACCGACCACGGTTAACGGTTCCATTGTTGTTTTTGTCGAGCGGTGACTAGGAATTCCAACACTTGGCGATCGCTTTTCATTTCCCCCACGCTAGAACCCCGATTAAACAGAGCACCGGTGGGACAAGCGTTAACACATTTACCGCAAGAGGTACAACTTGAGGAACTCCCCCAGGGTTGGTTTAAGTCGGTAATTACATGGGAATTTGTTCCCCTCCCCGCCATATCCCAAGTATGGGCTCCTTCAATTTCATCACAAACACGGATGCAGCGAGTACATAAAACACATCTGTTGTGGTCAACGCCGAACAGATGATGGGAAACATCGACGGAGCGAGAGGGGAAATGATAGTTTAACCGCACATGATCCATACCCATCTCAATGGCTAAATCTTGTAATTCACAATTACCATTAGCTACACAAACTGAGCAAATGTGATTACCTTCTGCAAACAACATCTCTACAATGGTGCGCCGATAATTTTGTAGGCGCTGGGTGTGGGTTTGAATTTCCATCCCTTCGGCGACCTTCGTGACACAAGCTGGTAAAAGTTTATTGGTACCAGCAATTTCTACTAAACACAGGCGACAAGCTCCCACATCTGTTACCCCTTCTAGGTGACACAGGGTGGGAATATGAATCCCTGCTTCTTGGGCTGCTTGGAGTATGGTCTCTTCTTCACGGGCGCTAATTAATTCTTGATTAATTGTCAAAGTTTTGACAGCCATGGTATTATTGACGGTTGAGGGTTGAGGGTTGAGGAGATTTTGATATCAGGACTTACGCAAAACAGAACGAAAGCAGGGGTAATTCATGAATCACCCGTACATCAGAACTAGGTTTTTAGTCCAATTTTGCGTAAGTCCTAAGAAATTTTGATGTTTTGTATCAAGGACTGATAAAAGTAAGTGCCTGTCGAGCAGCTGAATTGACCTGAGACAGACAATCACCTTGAGAACGTGAACCTACGGAATATATATTTTTACAATTATTTCGATCTAAAGAAACTATACTACCTATATCCTCTACTGTTGTTTCTCCCCTTGTTATTGTATAACTTTTGCCTAATCTTGGAATACTAATCGTTAAGGTTCGAGATTCAGGAGTATTATCACCACCATTGTTATTTTGAGCTTGAGGTGTACCAGTACCAGTATTACTAGATGTACCTCCACTACAGGAAGTCAAAATTAATGCAGTGAGTAGAAATCCAAAAATCCTGTAGGTTGAAAAAGTATTTAGCATAAAGTGATTTTACAGATGTTTAATTATTTCACTGCCAACTCAGAAATCTCACTTACTGTCTTTATTATCAAGGTCTTGTGTTGGTTTTGTGATTGTACAACATCATAAGTTCCGTTGACAATCATTGCTTAGGGTATCCTATGTAACCTAACAGTGCAATTCTAGTGGACTTTTGCTATGAGACGGGTAATTTATTACTCGTCTGCTCAGTACTGATTTCTCCTGCGCTCTCTAGTTGGGTTTAGCGGACTTTACCCCACCTACTTGATTAATTCCAAATATTCATGACGGAAATAACGCAAGGTGCTAAATACTGGATTAGGTGCAGACTGTCCCAGACCGCACAAGCTGGTATGTTTAACCATGTCGCATAATTCCTCTAGTAGTTCTAAGTCTGTCTGGGTGGCTTTACCTTCACTGATGGCGGTTAATAACTGATACAGTTGTACCGTTCCCACCCGACAGGGAATGCACTTCCCACAGGACTCATCCATACAAAATTCCATAAAGTAGCGGGCCACATCTACCATGTTGGTGGTTTCATCCATGACAATCATCCCCCCAGAACCCATAATTGAACCTAGCTCAGTCAGAGATTCATAATCTACAGGGGTATCAAAAGCCGATGCAGGAATACATCCCCCGGAAGGTCCACCGGTTTGTACAGCTTTAACCACACCCCCTTCTGGTACACCACCCCCCATGACTTCAACAATCTGGTTGATGGTGGTTCCCATGGGTACTTCTATTAGACCTGTGTTACGGATTTTGCCGGCTAGGGCGAAAACTTTTGTACCTTTGCTTTTTGCAGTACCGATGCTGGCAAACCATCCAGCCCCATTACGGATAATTGGTGTAATATTAGCGTAGGTTTCGACGTTATTAATTAAGGTGGGGTAACCCCATAACCCTGATTCCGCTGGATAGGGGGGACGGGGGTGGGGAGTTCCCCGTTTACCTTCAATGGAAGCCATGAGGGCTGTTTCTTCACCGCAGACATAAGCTCCCGCACCAATGCGAATATCAATTTTAAAGTCAAAACTAGAGTCAAAAATTTGACTACCTAGTAAACCTAAGCTTTGGGCTTGACGGATGGCGGTTTGTAGGCGATGAATAGCTATAGGATATTCAGCCCGGATGTAGATGTAACCTTGGTTGGCTCCTACAGCATAGGCGGCGATCGCCATTCCTTCTAGTACTCGGTGGGGGTCACTTTCCAGAACACTCCTGTCCATAAACGCGCCGGGGTCACCTTCGTCGGCGTTACAGATGACATACTTTGGTACTCCTGGGGATTTAGCCACTGTTCCCCACTTGACCCCGGTGGGGTAACCAGCGCCTCCCCGTCCCCGTAAACCACTAGCGGTGACGGTATCTACTACCTGCTTGGGGGTCATTTCCCGGAGGACATGGTGGAGGGATTGATAACCAGATGCGGCGATATAAGATTGAATACGTTCTGGGTCAACCTTACCGCTATTTTCCAAAACAATGGGCATCTGGGATGTAAAAAATGGGTGATTTAAATCACCTTTTTTAACTGTGGTTTCTCCTCCTTGGAGTGCAGCAATAATTGAGGGTGCATCGTCGGGGGTGACTTGTTGGTACAGGGTGTGGTCATCTACCTGCACTAATGGCCCTTGACAGCACAGGCGCATACAGCCAACTCCACGCACATCTACTGTTTCTGTTAAATTCTCTGCTGTGACTGCTTGTTGTAAACGCTGTTTGACAGTTTGTGAATTAGCAGACAGACAACCGGCCGCTACACAGCAGCGGATTTCTATGGGTTTGCTGGCTGTTTTTTCTTTGTGGGCGATCGCTATTAATTCAGTTAGATCCATCTTTTAACCATCCTTTGATGTGATCCAGAACTAATTCGGGGGTTTGATACCCTATCACTGTTTTATCAAACACTACGGCGGGGGCGATTCCACAAGCACCTAGACATCTGGCGGTTTGCAGTGAAACTTGACCATCTGGGGATGTTTCACCGGGGCGAAGATGTATGGACTCTTCTAAACTTGTGAGGATAGCCTGAGCGCCTTTGACATAGCAAGCGGTACCAGTGCAAACTACACAGGTATGGAGGCCACTAGGTGCAAGGGAAAATAGATGATAAAAGGTGGCGACCCCATAAACCCGACTTGGTGGTAATTTCAGTGCGTGGGCGATATAAATTAAGACATCGTTTTCTAAATAACCAAAAAGTTCCTGTGCTTTATGCAGGATCTCAATTAGGGCATTTTGTTGATACTGATAGCGTTTAATATGGGCCGACAGAATTTTAAATCGCTTATCCCCTTGAGTAGTGGTTGCGGAGTGAGCTTTTGCTGTGTTGTTAGTTTGAACAGCAGAGGTTGGATTCATAATTGCTCTGGCTCCTCTTGGCCGGGATGACCCTAGTGTAACAATCAATCAGGGTGAGACAAAAACAATAAAAAAAATTGTAAGGAAAGTTAATCGGCACTCGCCAGATTGACGATGTAAACTTGATTTATTTGACTGTTGACTGTTGACGGGTGATGGGTGACGACCGAAAATAATATCGCCATGTTCTAGCCCGAATGTGTGATGACCATGAAAAAACGACTTGGTATTCTAACCAGTGGTGGTGACTGTCCCGGACTAAATGCGGTGATTCGAGCAGTGGTGCATCACGCCACCCTGACATATAACTGGGAGGTGGTGGGTATTCCTTATGCAACTAGAGGACTTTTAGACCGTGAAGCTACTCCATTGAGTATACATGGTTTAGACTTGCGTGGTATTGACCCTTTGCTGAATATGGGGGGGACAATTTTGGGTAGTATTAATAAAGGTGATACTCTAGCTCATGTAGAAGAGATTGTTGCTGGATACTATGCTTTAGGATTAGATGCTTTGATTGGCATCGGTGGGGATGGTAGCTTGGCAATTCTCTATCAACTCCAAAGTCAAGGAAACTGGGAATTTATCGGTATTCCTAAAACTATTGATAATGATGTGGGACAGACCCAAAGAGTTGTAGGTTTCGATACGGCGGTAAATACTGTTGTTGATGCGCTCAATCGTTTGACTTTTACTGCTTGTAGTCATGACCGGGTGATGATTGTGGAAGTGATGGGGCGCAATGCGGGACATTTAGCCCTACAATCGGGTATTGCGGGGGGTGCGGATGTGATTTTAATTCCTGAGATTCCCTATTCTATTGGGGGTGTGTGTGAGCATTTAGAACGGCTACGCCACAGGGGACGTAGGTTTGCTATTGTAGTTGTGGCTGAAGGTATTCAAGTGGCTACAGATTCATCTGCTTATACATCCTGTGATAGCGCGGTACCGCTGCGAGTAGAACGCCCTTCGTGTGGTATGGGTCAATATATTGCTGATGAGATTCGCGCCCTCACCCACGATCTTGATGTTCGGGTATCTGTCTTAGGACATATTCAACGCGGTGGTATTCCTTCGGCTTTAGACCGTTTGATAGCTACGGCTTTCGGTAAAGCTGCGGTAGATTTATTAGCTAATGGACAATCTGGGCAGATGGTAGCTTGGCAAAATGGTCAGGTTGTTGCTGTTCCTTTAGAAGCGGTTTTGGCTGAGAGTCCTTGTCTGGTAAATCCTCATAACTTTTTAGTGCAAACAGCGCGATCGCTCGGTACTTACATTGGCCATCACCCATGATTACCAGCAATATTACATCTACGTTTAGCAGTCAGCCGGGGGGTGACAAATCCAACTATCAGATAGTACATCAAATTCCGGGCAGAATCAGATTGCGGACTACCCTAGATTTGGTCTGTGTGCAAGAGTTACTAGAGTCTGATGGTCGGATTTTAGCAGTACGTGTTAATCCCTGGTGCAGTTCTGTGGCAGTTCAATATCAAGTGTCTGATGTTCAGAGTAGTTTAATACCAGACTATATAGTAAGTTTACTGCATAAAGCCAAGAACTATAAAAGTAAAAATATCCGTAAAAAAGCCGATTATCCCCGGCAATTACCAATCTTAGCTACTGTTTTGGCAGTGTTGCGCTTAGGTTTACCCATTCCCAGGGTGATAATTGCTGCTACATTAGCACTGGCAGTTTTACCCATTGCTGAACGGGCTTATACTAGTATTAGCCGGGAAGGAAAGTTAAATATAGATTGTCTAGATTTAATGGCGATCGCCTTAACTTCTATCCAAGGTAATCTGTTAACACCAGCGTTATTAATTATCCTGCATCAAATTGGCGATATGATGCGCGATCGCACAGCCAGGGTTACGGAAAATCGCGCCGCGGACTTATTAAATTCCCTAGGAAATTACGCCTGGGTAAAACAACCGAATGGGGAAATACAACGCCTGTCAATTACCGAGGTACAACCCCAAGATACAGTGATAGTATATCCTGGTGAACAAATCCCCGTCGATGGCAAAATCCTACAGGGGGAGGCGATTATTGACCAACAAAGGCTGACGGGTGAATCCATGCCGATTTTACGTCAAGTGGGACAAGCAGTTTATGCCTCTACCCTGGTACGGGAAGGAGAAATTTACATCCAAACCCAAGGGGTGGGCGCTGCTACTCGTGCTGGGGCGAGTATAGAATTAGTCAAAAAAGCTCCTGTTCATGATACACGCATGGGTAATTATGCGGCTAACATTGCCGAAAAAGCGGTATTACCAGCCTTGATTTTGGCGGCAATAGTGTTAATTATTACTCGTGACCCGTCCAAAGCTGCATCTATCATCACCTTAGATTTTGTCACCGGGATTCGCGTAGCTCTCCCTACAACTTTCTTAGCAGCTCTACACCACGCTACGAGACATGGTGTCTTGATCCGCAGTGGTGGTGCTCTGGAAAAATTAGCGCAGGTTGATACTCTAGTATTTGATAAAACCGGTACTTTAACTAAGGGTGATGTGGAAGTTGTAGCTGTGGAAACCGTAGATCAAGGTATATCTGCTCACCGTCTGTTAACATTAGCTGCATCTGCAGAACAACATATTACGCACCCAGCAGCTAACGCCCTAGTGACATACGCCCAAGCACAAGGTGTAGAAATTTTACCACGACAAGAATTTGTTTATGAAGTTGGGTTAGGGGTGCGCTGTCTGGTTGATGGTGAACAGGTTATTGTAGGAAGCGATCGCTTTTTGCGTCAGTGTGGTATTTTTCCCCGGCTTTTAAACTACCATATTTCTGCCCATGATTCTTGTCTGTATGTGGGGATTAATCAGGAGTTTCAAGGAATTATCGCCTATACAGACCCCCTGCGTCCAGAAAGTGCGGAAGTAATTAAGAAACTGCACTCTGAATATGGTATGGAAATACATTTACTTACAGGGGATAATCAGCAAAGGGCTATAGCTGTAGCTAAAGAAGCTGATATTTACCCCTCCCTAGTTCATGCTGAAGCGTTCCCAGAACAAAAAGCGGAAATTATCCAGAAAATCCACGCATCGGGTAAAACTGTGGCTTTCACCGGGGATGGTTTAAATGATTCTATTGCTTTAGCCTATGCTGATGTGGCGATTTCCTTTGGCGGAGGTTCTGAAGTAGCTAGAGAAACAGCTGATGTGGTGCTGATGGATGATAATTTGACCAGTTTTATAGAAGCAATTGCGATCGCCCGTGAAACCGCAGCGGTTGTTAAACAAAATATTGGTTTAGTGGTATTCCCTAATTTAGCGGCTTTAGGACTAACTATTACCCTAGGGTTGCATCCCTTAGCAGCGACCCTGATTCATAATGGTTCGGCAATTTTAGCTGGATTAAATGGGTTGCGTCCTTTGTGGCACCAAGACCCACCACGACATGATTGTTGACTGTTGACTGTTGACTGTTGACTGACAAAACGCCAGTGCGATCGTCGGTGAAACCGCAGCAGTTTAGACCACCGGGAGCCAGGGGTTAGAAACCCCTGTCTGATAGCTTAAGTCGGATAAATCCGACTGGGTGTTAACTGTTGACGGTTGACGGTTGACGGTTGACGGGTCAGGGTTTAAAAGCTACAAGCACCGGGAGCCTGGGGTTAGAGCCTGGGGTTAGAAACCCCTGTCTGATAGCTTAAGTCGGATAAATCCGACTGGGTGTTAACTGTTGACGGTGGTCGGTGAGCGGAGTCGAACCGTTGACGGTTGACGGGTCAGGGTTTAAAAGCTACAAGCACCGGGAGCCTGGGGTTAGAAACCCCTGTCTGATAGCTTAAGTCGGATAAATCCGACTGGGTATTAATTCTGACATCAATAATACAAGTAACGGCGATCGCCCCTTGATTGGATATATGGTTTATCTTCTCAAATATCTATCTTTAGATAGATGACAAAATTAGCTAAATAGTATCACTGAGTCGTTAGTATCAAAAAAAGTATATTTTACCGATAAAAGTTAAATAATTCTGAATATTTGTTGTAATATGAAGTTTAATTAAGCCTGGTGAATATCTGAATTTTTATACTCCAGATATTCTTTATTTTATCGAGTACTTATAACACCTTAAATCTATGTCTATTACTTCCAATGACAACTTTCTCAATGCCATCATCATTAATGGCAGAAATATCATCACCGGTAGTAACGTCGGCTTTACTGGGGAAATAGGGGAACCAGCCCAGAGTGGAGTGATGAACTCCTCTTGGTGGAGTTGGACTGCCCCAGCTACTACCCAAGTTAGTATAGATACTATTGGCAGTGATTTTGATACGGTGTTATCTGTATTCACTGGTAATACTGTGGATGGTTTGACATTAGTAGCACAGAATGATGACTTGGGGGTAAATAATAGTGAACAAAGCCGTGTACGTTTTAACGTCACTCCCGAAACTACCTATTACCTAGCGGTGGATGGTTATGGTAGTGAAACAGGCAATATCACCCTCAATGTTTTTCCCTTCAGCAATTACGACACCACTGGCAATGCTTATGGTGTACAAGTAGTGGGGAACTACGCCTATATCGCTAATGGGTTGGGAGGATTGCAAATAATAGATATCAGTGACCCCGCTAACCCCACCTTCACCGGGGTTTACAATACCATTGGCGATGCTGAGGGTGTACAAGTAGTGGGGAACTACGCCTATGTGGCTGATGGGAGTGCAGGATTGCAAATCATCGATATCAGTGACCCTGCTAACCCCACCCGCACCGGCGTTTACAATACCACTGGCGATGCTGAGGGTGTACAAGTAGTGGGGAACTACGCCTATGTGGCTGATGGGAGTGCAGGATTGCAAATCATAGATATCAGCAACCCGGCTAACCCCACCCGCACCGGCGTTTACGACACCACTGGCTCTGCTTATGATGTACAAGTAGTGGGGAACTACGCCTATGTGGCTGATGGGAGTGCAGGATTGCAAATCATAGATATCAGGAACCCCGCTAACCCCACCCGCACCGGGGTTTACGATACCACTGGTGGTGCTAGGGATGTACAGGTAGTGGGGAACTATGCCTATGTCGCTGATGGGAGTGCAGGATTGCAAATCATAGATATCAGGAACCCCGCTAACCCCACCCGCACCGGTGGTTACGATACCACTGGCGTTTCTCTGGGTGTACAAGTAGTGGGGAACTACGCCTATGTCACTGATGAGGCTGCTGCTAGTGGTTATCCAGGATATGGTTATCCAGGATTGCAAACTTATTCAGGATTGCAAATAATAGATATCAGCGACCCTGCTAACCCCACCAACACCGGCAGTTACAGGACTTCTGGCTCTGCTAGGGATGTACAGGTAGTGGGGAACTACGCCTATGTCGCTGATAGTTCTGCAGGATTGCGAATAATAGATATCAGGAACCCCGCTAACCCCACCAACACCGGCGTTTACGATACCTCTGGCGTTTCTCAGGATCTACAAGTGGTGGGGAACTACGCCTATGTCGCTGATGGGAGTGCAGGATTGCGAATAATAGATATCAGTGACCCCGCTAGACCCATCCGCACCGGTGGTTACGATACCACTGGCTCTGCTAGGGATGTACAAGTAGTGGGGAACTACGCCTATGTCGCTGATAGTGCAGGATTGCAAGTCATAGATATCGGCGACCCAGCTAGACCCATCCGCACCGGTGGTTACGATACCACTGGCTCTGCTATGGGTGTACAGGTAGTGGGGAACTACGCCTATGTGACTGATATTTCTGTTGCTAGTTATCCAGGATATGGTTATTCAGGATCCCAAACTTATTCAAGATTGCAAATAATAGATATCAGCGACCCTGCTAACCCCACCCTCACCGGTAGTTACACGACCTCTGGCTCTGCTAGGGATGTACAAGTGGTGGGAAACTACGCCTATGTCGCTGATAGTTCTGCAGGATTGCAAGTCATAGATATTAGCGACCCGGCTAACCCCACCCGCACCGGTGGTTACGATACCACTGGCTCTGCTATGGGTGTACAAGTAGTGGGGAACTACGCCTATGTCGCTGATTATGAAGCAGGATTGCAAATCATAGATATCAGCAAGCCAACTAACCCCACCCGCACCGGTGGTTACGATACCACTGGCTATGCTTTTGGTGTACAAGTAGTGGGGAACTACGCCTATGTCGCTGATTATGAAGCAGGATTGCAAATCATAGATATCAGCAACCCGGCTAACCCCACCCCCACGGGCGTTTTTGATACCACTGGCTATGCTTATGGTGTACAAGTAGTGGGGAACTACGCCTATGTCGCTGATTATGAAGCAGGATTGCAAATTATTGATGTGAGTCAGTTTACTCAAGCATCTATAGGGATAGTCGCTCCCACCAATGCAGTACAGTCAGAAGGTAACGAAGGTACTACCCCCTTCACCTTCACAGTTACCCGCATCGGAGACACCACAGGTACAAGTAGTGCTAACTGGGCGGTGACAGGTACAGGTAACAACCCCGCTAACTCCGCCGATTTTGGCGGAACCCTCCCCACGGGTACGGTTGAGTTTGCAGATGGGGAAACATCTCAAGTAATTACAGTCAATGTGCCAGGTGATAGGGTAGTAGAACCAGAGGAAACTTTTACCGTTACCCTATCTAACCCCAGTAACGCCACCATTAACACCGCCACAGCTACCGGGACAATTGAAAATGATGATACACCACCGGTGCAGGGCGATCGCCAACAAATTACATCATTAGATAATTTAATGACTCTCCCCGGTGGTAACGTATCTATTCCCCTGTTCTATAATACCTCCACTGGTGAGAATGCCCTTGCGGGTATTAGTCTGCGGTTGCACTACAATTCTAATGAATTGAGCTTCCAAACTGCAGAAAACCTCTTTACTAACGATCTATTCGTTCCACTGGCAGATTTACCTGATAGTGGGGACTTTGACAATGACCCCGAAAGCGATCGCTATATCCAATTTGGGTATACTAGCTTTACTGCTAGTTGGCCTGGTCAAACCCTACCATTAAACTTAGGAGATTTTAACTTTACCACCACTGCTAACTTTGCCGGAACTCAACTTAATCTTACTTCCGATAATTTAGCCCCTGGTTATAGCCTAGAAGCAGACCCGATTTTAGTCAGTAAGCAGGAGTGGAATTTTGATATTGACGGAAACGGAGAAATTAAAGCCCTTTCCGATGGGATTATGATAGTACGCCATCTGTTTGGTTCTACTGCTTTCCCTGGTGAAAAATTAACTGAAGGTGCGATCGCTCCTAACGCTACTCGCAACCTAGCAGAAATTCAAGCCTACTTACAACAGGGGGTAGATAACCAATACCTAGATATTGACGGGAATGGAGAAATTAAAGCCCTTTCCGATGGGATTATGATAGTACGCCATCTGTTTGGTTCTACTGCTTTCCCTGATGAAAAATTAACTCAAGGTGCGATTGCTCCTGATGCTACCAGGGATTTAGGGCAGATACAAGCACATTTAACTCAGTTCAGCACTGTAATATAGATGACGGTTGACGGTTGACGGTTGACTGTTGACGGTTGACGGTTGACTGTTGACTGTTGACTGACAAAACGCCAGTGCGATTGCTACGCAGTACCCAAAGCGATCGCTTTTATTAGTGACTCATATCCCCGACTTCTGACTATGATCTTGTCAGGTAGTTATAAATTTTCGTAGAAGTCGGGGATATTGCCCTTCTGGTGATGAAAATTACATATCAACATTTATTAAACAAGCTTTCAAAATACAGACAACCTCTTGAGTACCTTAATATAGATGACGGGTGACAAGCTAGTGCGATCGCCCGTGAAACCGCAGCGGTAATTAAACAAAATATTGGTTTAGTAATATTCCCCAATTTAGCGGCTTTAGGACTAACTATTACCCTAGGGTTGCATCCCTTAGCAGCGACCCTGATTCATAATGGTTCGGCAATTTTAGCTGGATTAAATGGGTTGCGTCCCCTCATCCACCAAGACCCACCAGGGGTAAGTAATGCTTGGGACTATAGGTATTTTGATTGGCAGATTATACTTTAATTCAGAGGATTATTCAGCACAAAAAGGCTGACTTTTGCTTTCAGTTTTTCTTGAGCCTTAATCTTCATTCCTTCTGCTTTGGCTTCCGCCATTTCTATTTCCTTCTTAATGTTTTCTTTGTTGGCATGAGATATACTAGCATCAATCACAAAACCTATTATGAATACTAATAGACCTATAATAAAAGCGAAACCAGCAATATCGGCAGCCGATGCAGAAAAGGCAAAAAATACACTAAATATCAACAAGAGGCAACCACAACCAGATAGAACGAAATATTTACTTTCCGCCTCTTGTTTGGCTTTGGTCAGAAATGCCTCTGCTTTTTTTTCAGTTTCGGATACTTCCTCTATATAAGTACCAATTGTAGAGATAAATTTATTCAGAAATGAACGGTGTTTTTCCTTAGATAAATCTAGTGTTATGCTAGCTAACTTTTTAATAACCTCTAGAATTTTATAGATATCTTCAGCTTTCCAAGATGTACCACAATCCATACAAACATTAGCATTTTTAGCCTCCCCTGTCACTGCACCTATTGCACCACCTACAATCCCAAATAAAACCCAACCAGTAACGGCTCGCCCCCAATTTACTTGAGTTTCCTTTTTGAGTTGAATGTGAGTAGAACCACAATTAGGACAATTAGCCATATTTTTCTGAATATTCCAACAAAGGTATAATAATAGACAGGATTTTTTGTGGCAACTAAGGAGTATAAAAGAATTTCGTCATCTACCCTAAGACAGAGAAATAGATAAATACCTACCTTACCTTTGGGGGAGAAACTCAACTGGTTGATTTGTACACCGAATACCTGCCGTGATACCTTTTGTTTCAAACTCATTTGGCATCATGGGAAATTGTTAAAAGTTGATTCATCAGAGCTGCTAAGGTATTCTCGATCAGGGATACATGAGGAAATCAGTGAAAGTTTTAGTTGTTGGTAATGGAGGGCGGGAACACGCCCTGGCTTGGAAACTGTTACAATCTGGGCTTGAGCAAGTTGTTTGTGTACCAGGAAACGGGGGAACTGCTACTCTAGAACGTTGTCAGAACCTACCTTTGGCTGTAGATGATTTTGAGGGGATGAGCCGATACGCTCTAGAAAATGGCATTTCTTTGGTGGTAGTGGGGCCAGAAGTACCTCTAGCAATGGGTATTACAGATTACCTGCAAAGTCAAGGACTGATGGTATTTGGTCCAGGGAGAGCTGGGGCGCAAATAGAGGCTAGTAAAGCTTGGGCTAAAGGCTTAATGCAAGAGGCGGGGATTCCCACAGCCAAGGGTGCGGTATTTACTGAAGCGACGGCAGCTAAATTCTATGTAAAATCCCAGGGAATACCTATAGTTATTAAAGCCGACGGTTTAGCGGCCGGTAAAGGGGTAATAGTCGCCACAACTCAAGAACAGGCGGAAAGTGCGATTGAGGCAATTTTTGCGGGACAGTTTGGCAGTGCTGGTAATTTTGTGGTAGTGGAAGAATGTTTGATTGGGGAAGAGGTATCAGTTTTAGCCCTGACTGATGGGTTAACTATTCGCCCCTTGCTCCCCGCTCAAGACCATAAGCGGATTGGAGACGGGGATACAGGGGAAAATACCGGCGGGATGGGAGCTTACGCCCCCGCACCTATTGCTACACCCCAGTTAATGGCGCGGATTCAAGCTGAAGTGTTGGAAAGGGCGATCGCTGGTTTAAAATCTAGAGGTATTGACTATCGGGGGGTGCTGTATGCGGGCTTGATGATTGCCCCCGATGGCGAGTTCAAAGTGTTAGAATTTAACTGTCGCTTTGGTGACCCGGAAACTCAGGTGATTTTGCCACTGTTAGAAACACCCCTAGAGGAATTGATTTTGGCCTGTGTAGAGCAGCGTTTAGGGGAAATGCCGCCTATAGCTTGGAAACCAGGGGCTGCGGCTACTGTGGTCGCTGCTTCAGGGGGTTATCCTGGTAAATACGACACGGGTAAAGTGATTACGGGAATCAAAGAGGCTGAATCCGCGGGAGTGACGGTATTTCATGCAGGTACAAAATTAAACCAGCAAGAAGAAATAGTTACAGATGGGGGACGGGTGTTAAATGTAACGGGCATCGGTGAAAATTTTCAGCAGGCGATCGCTCAAGCATACACTGGGATCAAATCAATCCAATTTCAGGGGGTATATTACCGCCAAGATATCGGTCATCGAGTGCTCAACTAGAAAAAACATTAGGCGGTATCATAGATACCGCGTATCTGAGCAAGGCAGCAACTGTGAGTATTTCCGTCGTCCCTGTCCCCATCCTTGAGAGTAACTACTGTTAGTATTAAATCAAGACTAGCTCCTAGAGCAAAATAATTCAGGTCAATGGAAGTTACCCATGTAGCACGGGCAATAAACCTCTGCTATATTTAATTTCCTCACCTGGAAACTTGGTATGTCTGACCTAACCTCATCTTGCAATTAACATCTTGATCAAATTCACTGTTAATTTTTTAGTGGTTGGGGTTAAATAACCAAAACTACTAACAACTTGATTTACAATGCTGGCTCCTTTAAAAACAATCCAAGAAGCAATTGCTAACTGGTGGTCAGAGTTCACCCTCCAGACCAAACTGTTGGCTGTAGCTACCTTAGTTGTGTCCTTGGTCATGAGTGGCCTCACATTCTGGGCTGTGAATACAATTCAGCAAGATGCGCGCATGAATGACACCCGCTTTGGTCGTGACCTAGGACTACTGCTTGCTGCTAACGTTGCTCCCCTGATCGCTGACCACAAATTCACTGAAGCCCAGCAATTTTCCCAACGCTTCTACAGCAGCACCTCTAGTGTGCGTTATATGCTCTACGCTGATGAAACTGGGAAAATATTTTTTGGCATTCCTTTTTTGGAAGAGGTAGAAAACTCCCTCACCATTGAACGACGGATACAACTACCAGAAGATTACACCAATGAGCGGAAAGAGCCCATGGTGCGGCAACATATAACCCCGGATGGAGTAGTCACGGATGTATTTATTCCCCTAATTGTTGATCAAAAACACCAGGGGGTTTTAGCCATAGGTATCAACCCCAACCAAACGGCAGTTATTTCTACTAATTTCACCCGTGATGTGACTATTGCGGTTTTTATCACGATTTGGGTGATGGTGATTTTGGCTGGAGTTATTAATGCTTTGACTATTACCAAGCCTATTAAAGAACTGTTAGTAGGGGTGAAACAAATTGCGGCTGGTAATTTCAAGCAGCGCATTGATTTACCTTTAGGGGGGGAACTAGGAGAGGTAATTCTCAGCTTTAATGAAATGGCTGAACGTCTAGAACGCTATGAGGAGCAAAATATTGAGGAATTAACAGCAGAAAAAGCCAAGCTGGAAACCCTGGTTTCTACCATTGCTGATGGTGCTGTTTTGATTGATAACAGTATGCAGGTGATTTTAGTTAACCCCACGGCCCGACGGATTTTTGGCTGGGAGGGGATAGGAGTTGAAGGGGGTAATGTTTTACATCATTTACCCTCAGCAGTGCAGATGGAAATTACCCGTCCTTTGTATGAAATGGCTGCGGGTGAATGTGACAGCGCCGAGTTCCGTATTCATTTGAATCAAGCCACTAAGCGTACTATCCGCATTCTCCTGACTACTGTACTCAATCTCCAACGGGAGAGCATCAAAGGTATTGCGATCACTGTGCAGGATATTACTCGTGAGGTAGAACTGAATGAGGCAAAAAGCCAATTTATTAGTAATGTTTCTCACGAGTTACGCACGCCTCTATTTAATATCAAATCTTTTATCGAAACTTTGCATGAGTATGGCGAAGAGTTGAGTGTGGAACAAAGACAGGATTTTCTACAAACTGTTAATAATGAAACTGATAGACTTACCCGTTTAGTTAACGATGTTTTGGATTTGTCTAAACTCGAATCTGGACGCAGTTACAATTTTGATGGTGTGGATTTAGCACAAGCTATTGAACAAACCCTGCGTACTTATGAACTCAATGCGAGGGACAAAGCTATTGAATTAATTCAGGAAATAGAGCCTTATTTACCCTTGGTTGTGGGCAACTATGATTTACTGTTACAAGTATTAGCTAATTTAGTAGGTAATTCTTTGAAGTTCTCTCAGCCGGGTGGTCAGGTAGTGATTCGCGCCTACGAACTGGACACAAACCCTGACTCACACATTCGGGGTTCTCATGTCCGGGTGGAAGTCTCGGATACTGGTATCGGTATTGCCCCTGAAGACCAAAAGGCGATTTTTGACCGTTTCTTCCGTGTGGAAAATCGTGTTCACACTTTAGAAGGTACTGGTTTGGGTTTATCTATTGTTAGGAATATCATAGAACGGCATCATAGTCAAATGCATCTGGTGAGTGAGGTGGGTGTGGGTACTACTTTTTGGTTTGACTTGACTGTATTTGAAGAAGTACCTCAAGATTTGACAGCTTCTAAC
The DNA here is from genome assembly GCF_029891665.1 of Anabaenopsis sp. FSS-46. Lineage (NCBI taxonomy): Bacteria > Bacillati > Cyanobacteriota > Cyanophyceae > Nostocales > Nodulariaceae > Anabaenopsis > Anabaenopsis sp. FSS-46. The sequence goes on from NZ_JANQDG010000059.1 coordinate 78,285, forward strand.
TGAGTAATAAATGGGGCGATCGCTTCTACAAATTCCCCTGTTGATTCATAGGGTAAAACGTTGCGTCCCGGTATTTTAATACCCGTAGCTTGGGGTAAACAGCCCAGATAATCAGCCAAGCGTTCATCTGGTGTTTCTTGTTTCCCTTCTTTGCTAATACTGGATGCAGTTTCTCCTACAACGATCAGTGTGGGCTGATTGATACAAGCTAAATAACTACTATAATTCTGTCGCCAAAATCCAGCTAAAAATGAAAATACTGCATGGCGACTTTCTAGATTTTTTGCCCCTGCGAATAACATATTTAACCATTCTTTATCTACAGCATTCTCGGAGCCAAAAAGTTGCCTAATTGAGAAAGAACGCAAAAATTTTTCTGTCCGTGCGTAGCGATAAAAACCCTTACCAAAAGGGGAATCAAAAATATTCCAAGCTATTTTTTGCTGTAATGGTGATGCGTTTTTAGTAATTACTGGCCAAGATGGAGGACCAGCTAAAATCATCCCCAGAATTAAAGATTGTTGCTGTACTAGTTCTATGGCTACGGGTAATAATGCGCCTTGTACTACAATTACTACAGGTTTTTTAACTACTGTTAATAAAAAGGTATGTAGTTGCTGCGCCCAATCTTGAGGAGTATAAGCCACATGGGGCATATCACTTTCACCACATCCGAGTAAGTCGGGATTGTAAATAGGATTTTTACGGCCTGTTTGATACCATTGGCGGCGAAACCTTTGCCAAAATTGCCGCGATAACCCCACACCAATCGGATGAATTAAAAGTAAAGGTATACCGTCACTGGCGGAATTAGCTGGTTCATGGATTTCATAGGCACAAGAATAATTGTTCCATGTATAAAACTGGGTAGGAGATATTCTAATATTCAATGAATTTACCATATTAATCGGGTTTTTTTCTTAAAAAATAATGTGTGTGTGAGTTAATTTATACCCTGCTTCTTTAATTTTTCGGTTGGATACTTTAGCATTATATGGACGGTTACTTGTAGCAGTATTATCCCATTTTACTTTGGGTAAATCGTGTTTTTTAAACAAGCGACTTAGTAACTCTCGACTAGTTAAATAGGCATCATCTACTAAATTATAAATACCTTCTAAGTAATGTTGGCGGGCAAATTCTATCGCCCCAACAATATCATCTAGGTGAACCCAATTGGTGACATCTTCACCATTACCGGGACGAGTTGTACCAGGAAGTCTACTAAATATTTTGATCAGTTCCCGATTCGGTCCATAAATACCTCCCAACCTGAAGATACAAACACGCAGTTGATCAGTAGATGCTGCTAGCAATACATCCTCAGTGGCTTGGAGAATCTTTCCCCGCTCATGAGTGGGTCTAAGTGGGGTTTGTTCATCTACCCATCCACCGTTATGGTCGCCATAAACTGAATAGCTGCCGGTATATATTATCTGCTTGATTGTAGGAATATCTGGTAAAAGGTTCACCAGATTTTCAGCAGTTTTGAGGTAAGTTTCTGCGTATACATTGACCCCTTTTGCCCCAAGACTCAACAGGACAACATTTTGATTTTGCAATACAGATTTTAGTCCTTCTCGGTTATGGCCTTGGATAACTACAACTTTGTGGGCTAGAGTTTGTAATGTGGGGACACGCTCAGGGGTGGTTGTGGTAGCAGTGATCATAAAATTCGTTTTTTGCTGCCACAATTGAGCAACTGCACAACCAACGTAACCGCAACCAATAATGGCGATGTTCATAAATCAAACTGATTGTTAACTATGGATGGCACCATCGGGCATAATTGCACCGGCTAAATTAGCACCAATTAATTTTACCAGTAGGCGATCGCCCGAACGAATCCGCGCCCCTGTCAAGTCGGCTCCGCGCAGGTCAGCGCCACTCAGGTCAGCGCCAATTAAATTAGTAGAGCGTAAGTTAGCTTCTCTGAGGTCGGCTAAAAGTAAATTAGCTCGAAACAAATTGGCTTGAGATAAGTTTGCTCCCCGGAGAATGACTTTATGCATAAAAGTATCACTCAGGTCAGCGCCACTCAAGTTAGCATAACTCAAGTTTCGCCCAGATAAATCCTTGTTGCTGAGGTTAGAGCCGCTGAAGTTCTTACCACTCAAATCCGGGTTAGGGCTAGGTGGTTTGTAGGTAGTGTGGGGTGGTTTTTTGGGTGGAGATACCGGAGAATGAGCAACATGGTTATGCTTGCCATTTAAAGCTCGCAATTGATCACGAGCTTCATTAATAGCTTTGAGCTTTTCTTGGGCTTTCTTTTGTAAACGAAGATTATCTTGAGGAATGCGATCAGGATGCCAAATGAAAACCAAGTCTTTATAAGCCTGGTTGACTTCCTCAAGTGTGGCTCCAGGTTCTATTTCCAAAACTCGATAATACTGCTCCATCTCGCTCATCAGGTATTTTTGTGAACAATCTTAAGTATGAGTGATGCAGCTGCCAGATCAAACCTACTCCAGTGTAGTTTTGATGTGGGAATTAGTGAGAATTCCACCCTAGTCAAGCCCTAGGGCGGGTGATTCTCCACCAGCAGAATAGCTTTTGTCTAACTGAGATTTAAATATTATACAAGCCTGTTTGAGGTAACTCAGTTCATAAATAACCTTTTGATCCTAAATTCCCACATATAGCATTTACCATGCTCGTGAGGTACAATTTTTTTTAGTTTGAGGGAACACCGAACAGGGAACACACCGAACAGGGAATTGGTGTTTACTTCATGAGCCTGAAAAAGGCTATAGTATATTTAACGTATAGTCTGTTACCTATTTCTCCACCGATGCATGGCTCTCCAATAAGCCATAAGTGGAAACTGATAAATTTCTGCCAAAATCCAGATAATAATTGATAAATGTGACAAAAAAGTGAGTATTGTCCAGATATAGGGTAACCAAGTAATGGGGCTATCAGATATTGGGGGTAAGTAATAAGCAGCTAGGGCAATGATAGTTGTAGGGATAACCACAAAAGCAATTGCTGCTGCACCATAACCCCAACCCAGTTCCACCCCTTCTAGTTGGGGTTCGGTCCAGTTAAAGCCATTCCAGCGCCATATCAGTGGGGGTTGCCGAGAAGGCATTTTGATTTGTTGTTCTTCTAGGTTGACAGTAAAAATCTCATGACAGAAGTCACAGGCCATAGTTTCCATCATTGGCATCTGAGAAATTTTACCGACGCGACAGACAGGACAGGGGTAAATTTCTTGAAGGTCTAAAGATGTAGTGAATATTTGAGAACGAGGCATAATTAAACTCCGTTCTACTCAAAAGTTTATGGGATGAATAGAAGAAAATTGGGTAAAAATCAATTGATTTAAGGAATGTGTTGAGTCTGTTAAGCAGTGAGCAACTACTGTTGATTCCTGCAATTATACTGATTTTATAGCTGTTTAGCTATTTTATGGGTTTCGATCCTGGATACAGTTTTTATGATGACGGCATTACTTAAGACTCCTATTCAAGTATAATTATCTTTTACTGCAAATGTTCACCCATATTCAACAGCAATTACTATTGTTACTGTTCTTAATCAAGTTTTAATTGCCCAAGGCGCAAATATAGAAGAATTAAGTTATTTTTAACGTTCTCTTCAGACAGAATTAATCTCTAACTAGTATTGTCAGGCTAGCAAAGTAAGCATCTAAATCAATCGAAATATTAGATAAGTATGAAAATTCCAGCCTGATTGTCTGGAAAAAAGTGGTTATGGAGTTCACATAACCTGTCATATCTTTCTAAAGTCGAATGCTTCTGTGCTGAAATTTACCTGTTACTCAGGAATAACACAATGGCAGACTACTTTAATTTTGAGCGGCTTTTGGGTAATCGCATCAAACGACGTAACTTAATCATTGGGGCGGGAGCATTCACTGGTTTGACCTTAGCCAGTCAATTTTCCCATGACCGAGTTATGGCAAGGGGCAGATTTTCCGATTATCCTTTTAAGCTGGGTGTAGCATCTGGTGAACCTGATGCTACCAGCGTAGTTATTTGGACTCGTCTAGCTCCTGAACCTCTCAATGGGGGAGGAATGCCACTTGCCAACGTCCCAGTTCGCTGGCGAGTAGCCAGAGATCCTGACATGAGACGAGTTGTAGCTAGAGGTACTATCGTAGCAACTCCGGAATTAGCCCATTCTGTTCGAGTTGTAGTTTCAGGTCTGGAACCGGAAAATTGGTACTGGTATCAATTTACTGTCGGCAGAGAAGAAAGCCCCATTGGTCGTACTCGTACCGCTCCTTCACTACAAAGCAACTTGAATCAATTTAAATTTGCTTTTGTCTCTTGCCAGAACTATCAGCAAGGTTACTACACTGCCTATAAATATTTAGCAGAAGATGATCTCAACTTGGTGGTACACACGGGAGACTACATCTATGAAGGGGGAATTTCCAGCACAGCTGTTAGACCACACAATGGTTCAGAAATTTTCACTTTAGAAGACTACCGCAACCGTTACGGACTCTATAAAAGCGACCCCAATTTACAAGCCGCCCATGCAGCTTTTCCTTGGATTGTGACTTGGGATGACCACGAGGTGGAAAACAACTACGCCAATAACATTTCACAAATTGATACTGAACCAGATCAAGACCCAGAAATCTTTCTGCAACGGCGAGCAATTGCTTATCAGGTTTACTATGAGCATATGCCTTTGCGGCCTTTCTCACGACCTATTGGACCGGATATGCAGATGTTCCGTCGGTTGTCCTTCGGCAACTTGGCCACATTCCATGTTTTAGATACTCGCCAATATCGTACGGACCAGCCCTGTGGTGATGGCACAAAAGAACGTTGTGATGAGGTTTTAAACCCAGAAGCTACAATTCTCGGAGAAAGGCAGGAAAGTTGGTTATATGAGGGTTTAGACAGTTCACAGACTAAGTGGAATGTTTTAGCCCAGCAAGTACCCATTGCACAACGGGATTTCCAACCCGGTGAAGGACAAACGTTTAGTATGGACAAGTGGGATGCTTATCTGGCTTCCCGCAATCGCTTGATGAATTTCCTTGCAGAGCGTAAACCTTCTAATCCTGTATCCTTGGCTGGGGATGTACATTCCAACTGGGCAATGGATCTGAAAACTAATTTTGATGACCCCAATTCTGCTACCATTGGCAGTGAATTTGTATGTACTTCTATTAGCTCTGGTGGTAATGGAACAGACATCCCCCCCAACGTGGCAGCTTACTTACCGGATAACCCACATATTAAGTTCTACAATGGTCAGCGGGGATATGTTCGCTGTTTACTGACTCCTACAACTTGGACAACAGATTATTTAGTTATGTCCAATGTGACAACTCCATTTGGTACCATCAGCAAACGAGCAACATATGTAGTTCAAAACGGTGTTCCCGGAGTACAACCAGGCTAATCATTGTTGTCTATGACCAGAATCTCGTACCAAAGTTGAACTTTGGTACGATGTTATTAAACTTTTTCCTGTGCTGGTGGCACAATACCACTGTTTTTTAAACCTTGATCAATTTCTCTGAGTAATTTAAAATCCTCTTCTGGTAAAGGGTAACTATTACTCTCCCCACTGATAGGCGGATGCTTTTCTAGGAAAGAGAATGCTTGACGAAATTTATCAGGCTGTGCTTTGATGGGTGCGTCGAAATGACAAGGAATAATCTGCTCAAAATCCCAACTCCCCACCTTGTCAGCCCAGTTCAGGGTTGCTCTGGGTGCGCGGTTGAGAATTAGTGTCTGCAAAATTGGTGCTACAAATAAACGACCTTCACCTCTAAGTAGCTCAAAGGAGCTTTGCCAATCTGAGCGCCATTTAAAGGGAAATAAGCCAAAATAGGCTTTGGGTGAGCGGTTAGGGGCTTTAGTCGCCTCACGCCAGACTTGACTCCATCTGAGAATTTCTAGCACACTGGGACGAAAGTACAAAGCAAATAAGGCAATACGTTGCCATCCCTTGCGGCGATTTACGGGATTATCTGTCATAATGTCAGATGCCCTATCTTTGGCATGGAATAGCAAAGGATATGGATCTAATTGGGCGATCGCCGGTGGTTCTGCTGATACAGATACCACAGAATCTGTTAATAATAAGGTGCGCGATCGCTTGTCGAAAAATGCTACCTCAGCAAATCTTCCCGGACCGAGTTCTATAGGGCCGAGAATTGCATAGTCAAATTGGTCAGCAAATGGTGTATTTCTGCTGTGTGCTGGTAATATATGAGTCCGGTTACCAGGTAAGCCCAGCCAGGTAAGGGGAAGATTTAGGGGAAAGCTCCATTGATGGGGGGCGACAAAAACCTGTGTTTTGGGGAAGCATCTAGCAAAAGGACCGACGAACACTTTGTGTTCTACTCCTGAAATTGTCGGCAAAATAATATACTTAACATCCCCATGTTCTACCACTAACTCTTCAACCAGCCTCAGACATTCTGGAGTAGGCGCAACGGGAGCATATACTAAAAGACCCCCCTGTTCTAGCTTAACTACGGTCATGCGAATCGGCACAACTACGTAAAAAATCCCCTGTAGTTGGTCAAAGGTCCAGATGGTATCTTTAACTACTTCCTTACGGATTGTCTGGCGCTTGCCATAAGGGTAGAGTGGCAATGTCAACCAGAAAGGCCAAAAAAACTCTTGCTCATCATTTTTTGGACTTCCCGTACTTTTATCATCAGCCACTGTGCAACCCCTCCCAACTTGCCAAAGCCCAAATTAATCAGTGAAAAACTTATTTATTATTTTATGATTATTTTAAGATCAACTTATGTGAAAAATAAAAAACTGTAGAGACTTTTGGAATGTTTCTACAGTTGGGTCTAATTAACCAAAAATCCTGTGATGCTTAAGAATCTAAATCTAGAGCTTGCATTCCTTCGCGTTTGGCAAAAGTTAGCATACTTCCCAACTGGAACCAAACCAGTACACAAGTCAAAAGACTAACTGGTAACCCCACCGCCAAAGCCAAGAAAGAAGGAAAGCCAAATATCTCTAGACCGGATGAGAGAAATAGACAAACACCAGCAGTAATTCCTAGAAATGGTACCAATAATTTTTTTAATGCGGAAGGAGATTTAGTATCCTCGGAATTATTCTTTGGCCATTGCTGCACTATTACTTTTAGTGTGCCAGATAAAGCGATACCAGAAGTTAATGCCATCAAAAAGCCGATTAGGAGTAGAAAATATGGTGGGTTTGCTGGGTAATAGTACATGAAAACTCCGAATTTATATGGAAAAGTAATACAGCAGAAAACTTAAACCTGGGATTTTTGAGCCTTGGATTCGACATTACCAAGAGCAGATTTGGGAATGATGGCCGTTACGCCTTCTCTAGATAACTGGGTCAACATACCCATGGCTGCATCTAACAACCGATTCGGTTTGATGTCATCTTTAACAAGATCCCACAGGCGTTGAACTTCTGCGGTATGGAGGCGGTCATCTTCAGTGAGTGCCAATACCAACTTACGGCGGAGAAATCCACCTTCCTCAGACAGTAAATATTGTATTCCCATTTGTGCGGTAGGTAATACATCAAAGCTGCTGTCAGTACGAGCGATTTGGATTAAGTTCTCTAAGCGTTGCCACTGGAAGCGACCATCTTTAAACAACACGTTCAACAGTCGCCGCCTTAATTCTGGAGATTCCCCAGTTAGTAGTCGTCGTGCGATGTAGGGATAACCCACTTCTACAATTTTGAAATTAGGGTTGAGGCTGAGGGCAATACCTTCTTGAGTTACCAGAGAACGAATAATCAAAGCAAACTTGGCGGGAACTCGAAACGGATATTCATACATCAATTCCGAGAATTCATCAGTAATGGTTTTAAAGTTAAATTCATTGACATTCTTGCCAATGGCATTTCCCAAGACTGATTCTAATGCGGGGATAATTGGGCTAATATTTGTATTTGGTGTCAGAAAACCCAAATTGACAAAATCTGTGGCTAAATCGGCGTAGTCTTTGTTCACCAGATGCACTAAGGCATCTACTAAAGTTTCTTTGGTCACTTCCTGGAGCTGGTCCATCATGCCGAAATCAATGTAAGCCATACGTCCATCAGGCATGGCGAACAAATTCCCCGGATGGGGATCAGCATGGAAAAAACCATGTTCTAATAGCTGTTGTAGTCCTGAAGTTACGCCAATTGTGATGATTCCCTCTGGGTCTAAACCGGCTTGTTTGATTCTGGCACTATCAGTGAGTTTGAAGCCATTAATCCATTCGAGAGTTAAAACATGGGTGTTGGTATAACTCCAGTAAATGCTCGGAACTTTGACCCGTGGGTCGTTGCGAAAGTTACTGGCAAATTTTTCCGCGTTACGACCTTCGTTGATGTAGTCAATTTCTTCAAATAATTTGGTGCCAAACTCGTCCACAATTAAAGTTAGATCGTGACCGAGATTCAGGGGTAGCCAAGGCGCTAGCCATCCAGCCATCCAACGCATCAAATAAAGGTCTAGGGTGATCACTGGGCGTAAGTTGGGGCGTTGCACTTTCACCGCCACTTCTTCCCCAGTTACTAGACGACCACGATAAACTTGACCTAAACTAGCAGCAGCGACTGGTTTAGGGGATAATTCGCTAAAAACTTCACTAATTGGTCTATCTAACTCGGTTTCAATGATTTGATAAGCGATCGCATTATCAAAAGGTGGTAACTGGTCTTGCAGTTTGATCAGTTCCTCTAAGAAATCCTTGCGGATTAAGTCTGGCCGGGTAGATAGGGCTTGACCGACTTTAATAAATGTCGGGCCAAGTCTAGTAAGTAGTTCTCGTAACTGGGAAGCACGTTTACCTTTGTTTTGCTCAACTTTATCTTGCCATTCGTCCCACTTGAGACTCAAAATAAAGCCAGCAAAAGACCAGATAATTTGTAACATTCGCCCCCAACCAAGCCAGGGACGATAACCATAGTGGCGAGCGATCGCCTCCGCATTGTAGCGTTGTAGCTGACCAGGTTGATACTGACCCACGCCTTTACATACCTCTTCAACTGGGAATTCTATACTTTTGTTTTTTATACCCCTATTTACAAATAGATTGTAAGTTTGGAGTTGTGGTAGTTTTTATTAAAAACTAGGGAATTTAAATTTTCTCTGGGTCATGTTCTCGGCGGCCTTTTCAGGTGTAAAACAGCCTACACTTTGCCCAGATGTTTTTATCTTTTCCTTAATTATACTTCATAAAAGTACAAATATTCGAGAATTGGTGATTGGGCAGAATTTTAAGTTTCTCTTCAGCATTCACTGACATCGCCTAGTATGCGTGCTGTTAGCGGATATGCTCGTTAGCGCGGGTAAATTCGTTGGAGTCTTAGTGAAGCAAGAATCCCCTTCGCGGTAAGACTAGAGGCTTCTTGCTGTTTCAGCTAAGAGGATGTTTGATAAGTTTTATCAGGTGATTTTTATCTTAGGGAACAGGGAACAGGGAACAGGGAACAGGGAATCGGGAATCGGGAATCGGGAATCGGGAACCCAAACAATCAAATCCAATCACCTTTCCCTTATAAAGGGAAAGGTGAGGGTGGGGTCAAACAATAGTTGATACACTAATCATGACTTGACAAACATCCTCTAAGACTGATGGGATGACTAATCACTACTGACTGTGAGATTTAGCTTCCAGACCGGACAAGCGACTTTTCAGTTCTTGATTTTCTTGTTTGATTTGGTCTAGTTCCTCACGTATCTGGCGCAGTGCGTTGTCAGTACCGACATTTTTTTGCACCTGGGAAATCTCTTCTTCAGCATAACGGCGCACACGCCCATCTATGGCTTGGTCAGCTAGCGATCGCAAAATTCCCATAGCTTTGGGGGTTTCCATTTGTCCCAAGGCCACCACCACAGCCACTTGAGTTAAAAAGAAGGTTTCTTTGGCTAGTTCCCCTAATCTTGCTAGAATCCGTTCTAAATTCGCCGGACTTTGACCTACAGAAATCTTACCTAAAGCCCGAATTGTAGACAGGCGTAAAGGTTGGGGTACACCAAGTTTGGTATATTCTAGTAGGAGGTTTAAGGCAGCTTCGGAGGTTTTGAGTTCAGCCAAACCACCCACTGCACCACTCCTGACAACTTCATTCCAACCGGCCCTTTCTTCCAAAACGGATTTTAGTAGCTTAATTACCTTTTCTTCCTTGGGTTTTTCTGCCAAATTTAGGGATGCGATGCACCCCACAGCGCGACTAGCTGCTGCTTCCACGTAGTAACTGGGGTCACCATTTTTCAGTAATTTTTTCACAGCTTTGTAACTGTCATAGGTTTTGATGGTGGCCAATGCTTCTACCACCGCCCGGCGCACAAAAGGATTTTCATCTTGTAATCCTGGTACTAAGCCATCAAATGCTTGATCTAACTTAATTTCCCCCAGTTGTTTAGCCGCTTCTACCTGCACACCCCAAAATGAATCATTTCTCAGTGCATTTGACAGTGCCATGGTAGCTTCTAATCCCCCTTTCTTGGCCAAGGCTGCTGCTGCATAGATGCGAGAAATGGGGTTGGGGTCAAATTCTAACTGTGCTTTTAACTCTGGTACTGAATATTCTAAGGTAACAGTTTTCAAGAAATTATTCCCCACATCAAAGCTGACAAATTGGGGTTTTTCTGCTAGGGGAAAGTAAAAGCTTTGTTCGCGTTCATTCACCCGCACTGTAAAAGTATTGAGTTGTGCGGTTTGACCGGGTTGGGTATAACCAAAACCAATGGGAATTTTCAGGTCAAATAAATCTTTACTGTCATTCTTGTCTGCTTGGGTTTGAGTCACGGTCACCTTGGCTAAATTAGCATCGCCATCCCAAGAGTAAGCTATTTTAAAATCGGGGTGACCACCACGATAAACATATTGGTCAAACAAAAAGGCTAAGTTGCGTCCCGTGGCTTTTTCAATGGCTCTGAGTAAGTCTACTGTTTCTACAGTTTTATGGGCATTATCCCGGACAAAGGTTTGAATTGCGCGCCAAAATAATTCTTCTCCTAATTCGGCCCGGATCATGTGATAAACACAAGAGCCTTTTTCGTAGATATGACGGTCATAAAGCTCTATGGCTTCGCGGTAAACATGAGTTACCATGGGACGACGGTAGCGATCGCTATCTTCACTTAAGTAACTTCTAGCTTCCAATAAGCGATAGTATGCCGCTTCTTGGTCACCATATTCATGTTCGGTCCACATGACCTCAGAATAGGAAGCCATACCTTCCTTAATCCAAGCATGAGACCAATGTTTAATTACCAGCAAATCACCAAACCACTGGTGTGCTAATTCGTGGACAACTAAACTTTCTGTGTTGCGATTATCTAAAGCAGCGCGTTCATCTAGTAAACATCTATCTGTTAAGAGGGTGGTGGAAGTATTTTCCATCCCCCCAAAGATGAAATCATCTACACAAACTTGAGCATATTTAGGAAAAGGATAAGCATAACCGTACTTTTCGCTGAGAAATTCCATCATCCGGGGAGTTTTACCCATGCTGCGTTGAGCATCATCCTTTCTCCTCTGCTCTACGTAGTATGTCACTGGTTTATCTTGCCAATGGTCATAAATCTCGGCAAAATCACCGACTGCTAAGGTCATTAAGTAGGTAGGATGAATCTGCTTTTGTGACCAATGGTAGATTTTGTCTTCCCCATGCTCTTGGGTGTCAATGAGTTCGCCGTTAGAAATAGCCATTAAATTTTTGGGAACCCGCACCCGAATTTCTGAGGTAGAAAGTTGTCCGGGATAGTCAAAACAGGGAAACCAGAAACGAGAGTCTTCATCTTCCCCTTGAGTCCAAACTTGGGTGGGCTTGTGGGGATAGTATGGGTCTGGTTGAATAAAGTATATGCCGCGTTGGGGTTTTTCTACTGAGTAGGCGATCGCAATCAATAAATGCTGACCAATCTGTGTGGGTTGAGACAGTTGAATAAACAGCTGTTCACCGTTATAGTCAAAAGTTTGTGATATCTGGTCTACATAAACAGACTCAATCTTGAGGTTGACAGCATCCAAAGTCAAGCGGTTAATACCACTGCGAATTGGTGATAGGCGAATGCTGCAAGTACCGTGGTAACTTTGGTGAGGAATATCTAACCACAGATCCAGAACAATATGCTCTACTTGTCCAGGTCGGTCGGGGTTGTAGTGAGGTTTAGCACCTGGTAATTCAAAGGATTTACGACCGTTGTTTTCTGTATCAAAATAAAACTGCGACATTGGTGGTTTGTGACCTTTTAATCTGTGAAGAGTCTGCTTATCTGTGTTATGTAGATGCTATCTGGTTAATATCCCAAGGTCAAAGTCTCCTATCAAGGTTATTAACTGAGTAAATTGAAGATAGATCCAGAAAAATTTTCTGTGCGAGCCTGAGCCAATGAGAAAATATTATCAAGATTTTTTGATTCGTAACTGGGAAATAGGCGATCGCACCAGAGCCGCTTCTGTTGTCAGTTATGTATTATCAGAATACGGTCTGGGTTGGGAACCCCAGGGCGCAGACAAAGATGTGCTGCAAGTTGAGGAATTTTACTTAACCACCGGAGGTGAGTTCTGGGTAATTGAACACCAAAATCAGCTAGTAGGTACGGGAGCATACTACCCCATCCAACGGGGTCAGAATGCTGTAGAAATCCGCAAAATGTATCTTTTATCCAGTGTCAGGGGTTTAGGACTGGGAAGATATTTGTTACAAGAGCTAGAAGCAGCGATCGCCTCCCGTGGTTTTGAGCAAATTTGGATTGAGACCGCCAGTATTTTGGTGGAGGCGGTCAAGTTGTATGAAAGCAATGGTTATCAACCCGCGACAGGGGTGGAAACGACGCGCTGCGATCGCGTGTATGTGAAATCGCTGCACGATAGTTATACCATTACCTTATAAAACTGCCCTCTGTGAAAAATGGTTCAATAACCACTAAAACAGAGTGTAAAAGCCATTAATTATACAGTTTTGCACATCAGTGGGAGGGGTAACCCTTTCACTGACTTTAATTAAATTTAACAATTTTTCACTGAGATTAGTACCAATATGTCACAAAACCCTGACACTCCATCATCCTCCTCTACTGTCCAGGCTATTGCTAAAAACTTCCGGTTTACGGGTTGGATTAGCTTCTGGGTGCAATTAGTGCTAGGTGTTGTTTCTGCCATTATTGTCCTGCTGTTTGCCATCTTTAGTCAGCGCCCCAATAGCGCCAATAATAACCCCGGTACAGGATTTGGTGTATTTCTAGCAGTTTGCGGAATTCTGATTTTAGGTGGTGGTATTTACTTAGCTTATCGCTATACCATAATTGGTAATCAATTGCAATCCCCCAACCCCAAAAACCGCCCGCGCAAAAGTGAGACCCTAGAAGTATTACGCTTGGGACTATGGATTAATTTACTGGGAATGCTGGTCACATTGTTAGGCTCGCAAGCCATTGTGGGGACATTGGTAGCCAGATCGATATCCCCCCAAGCTGCAACTACTCAATTATTTGACCCCACGCGAATTATTAGCGGTTTAGATATGCTGGTAGTCCAGGCAAATATTAACACCGTTTCCGCCCACTTCGCTGGGCTAGCAGTATCAATATGGTTACTGAATCGCATTACCCGCAGCTGAGGCTAAAATAACCAGGGGGGATTTTGTCTTGGCAATTCCTGTGCTAGGAAGCCAAAATCAGTATATGCTGATGTTTTGGCAATAAGTCCCTAGGCAACCGAGAAAAATCTGTGCTGGATATTAAGCAAATACGGGAAAATCCCCAATTAATTCAACAACGCTTGAATAGTCGTAGTGGTAAATACGATATCGAACCCATATTACAGTTAGACAAGCAACAGCGAGAACTAGAAGGGAAACGTAGTCAACTTCAGGCTCGCAGTAATGAAATTGGTAAACTGGTAGGGCAAAAAATTAAAGCTGGTGTAAATCCTCAATCTCCAGAAATTCAAGCCTTGCGGGATGAAGGTAACGCCCTCAAAGTTCAATTAGGTGAACTCGAACCCCAGGAGAGGGCTTTAAAACTCGAAATTGACCAACTCCTGCTAGCACTTCCCAATTTACCGAGCGATTCTACGCCCATTGGTAAGAGTGAAGAAGAAAACATTGAAGTGCGGCGCTGGGGTGATGAATATCTACCCCAAAACCCGAATATTCTGCCTCATTGGGAAATCGGCGAAAAATTGGGTATACTCAACTTTGAGCGGGCGGTGAAAGTTGCTCAAAGCCGATTTGTCACTTTAGTCGGTGCGGGTGCTGCCTTGGAAAGGGCATTAATTCAGTTTATGCTGAAGATGCAAACCGCAGCGGGTTATATAGAAGTTAGTCCACCTTTGTTAGTGAATACTGAGGCTTTAACCGGGACGGGTCAGTTACCAAAGTTTGCTGAAGAAAGCTTTAAATGTGCTGATGATGAATTATGGTTAATACCCACAGCAGAAGTTCCCGTTACTAATCTTTACCGGGGAGAAATTTTAGCAGCGGAAGATTTACCTATTTATCATTGTGCTTATACTCCTTGTTTCCGTCGGGAAGCGGGAAGCTATGGGCGGGATATGCGGGGGTTAATTCGTCTGCATCAATTCAATAAGGTGGAGTTGGTGAAGGTTGTTCATCCTAGTTCTTCTTTTGAGGAATTAGAAAAATTGATTGTGAATGCAGAGGCAATTTTACAGGCTTTGAAATTGCCTTACCGGGTGATTAATCTTTGTACGGGTGATTTGGGTTTTGGTTCTACAAAAACCTATGATTTAGAAGTATGGTTACCATCTTCTGGTAAGTATCGAGAAATTTCTAGTTGCTCTAATTGTGTAGATTTTCAAGCCCGTAGGGCGGATATTCGCTTTAAGGAATCTGGGAAAAAAGGAACTCAGTATGTTCATACTTTGAATGGTTCCGGGTTGGCTGTGGGCAGAACTATGGCGGCAATTTTAGAAAATTACCAGCAGCCGGATGGTACTGTGAAAATACCGGAAGCTTTACAGGTGTATTTGGGTAGGGAAGTTTTGTAATTTGGATAAATTCTACAAATAATACATATTTGGTGGGTATACCCTAGGTGGTGTGATGAATTACTATGTTATACATTAATCCACTTTGGGTAAGTTTAGATCCCCGACTTCTCACATAATTAGAGATAGTCTAGGATAATTTAGCTAGAAGTCGGGGATCTTTGGATGTCTGTGGGGGGGTAAGATCCCGGACTTCTCACATAATCATAGACACCCCACCATAATTTATCTAGAAGTCGGGGATCTGAGGGTGTCTGTGGGGGCGATCGCCTGTACGGTGTTTAAACGCAAAGGTCGCTAAGTAGGCGCAAAGGTTCGCAAAGGTGTTTTTTGGGAAGATGTTTTATTTTGTTGGGTGGGATCTGATTACCTGTTGATTCTGTTTTTCTAGTTTATAAGGAGATGAATAAATATGACTCAAGTTATCTTGAAACGGCTTAATCCCATTGTTATAGAAAAACTCAAACGTCTAGCCCAGAGTCATCAACGGACTTTGGAAGAAGAAATCACATCTATCCTGGAGGATGTAGCAGAAAAAGAGGATGTACCAACAGGGGGTGAGGGTTTTTGGGATATGACTTTACAATTTAGAGAAAGGATGCAGCAGGAGAATATTACTTTTGATGATGCAGATTTTGCGGATTTGCGCGATCTCTCTGTCGGTAGGGATGTTGAATTTTGACTATCAAGTATTTATTGGATACAAATATTATTTCAGAAGCCACTCGTCAAACTCCTAATGTTAATGTAGTTAAAAAACTGACTGATCATCAATTAGAGATTGCGACTGCTTCGGTTGTAATGCACGAACTTTTATTTGGTTGTTTACGTTTGGTGCAATCACAAAAACGTCGATTGTTGCTGGAATATATTAATCAAATACCTTTAAAAATGACAATTCTAAATTATGATTTAAAAGCTGCACAGTGGCACTCCCAAGAAAGGGCTAGACTATCTAAGATTGGCAAAACCCCGGCTTTTGTTGATGGTCAAATTGCGAGTATTGCTTACAGTAATAATTTAATTTTGGTAACTAATAATGTTTCCGATTTTCAGTCTTTTAATGATTTAACACTTGAGAATTGGTTTGTTAGTAGTGGTTAAGTTTGAGTTATGGATAATTTAGAGGTTGTTTGATAAGTTTTCAGCCGTAATTTTCACCACATATTCACCTATTTATCACCCCATTTAATTCCTTAAATCCAGTCCCATCCTCTTACAAGGGGAGGGTTAGGGTGGGGTAAAGATGTGGTGTTTGTTGACAATATTTTAATTAACTGCTTCGGGTCCAATTACCTTTTGATTCTGGCTTTCTTTTTTTCCTAGCTGTTGGTTTAATTTTAAGAGTTGCTCTAAAATGTCATCTTCAGGGGTAAATTTATAGGCTTCTATGACTAGTTTATCTAGTTGTTGATGGAGTTTAGATAGTTTGCTGCTGGGTTCGTTGTAGAATTTATTATATAATGTGGTGATTCCCCAGTTTTTAGAGTCCATTTGTTGAGTCCGATATTCGTGGAGTTCTACGGTTTTGGCTCGGATTTTTTCGACTATCTCCCCTGTTGCTGTCTGGGGAAAGGGAAAGGTTTCAAAGCAGGTATTATGTGTGTAAGCAATATCTGCTTTTAAGGTTGATTTTTGCGCGTGCATCCAAGTACGATGAATGTTAGATGTTAAAATTCCCAAAATATAAAAATCATCAGACACAACAACTTTAGTTTTATTACCTGGTAGCCATTCAAAAGGACATGGAATAAAAATTGCCCATTTTGATACTTCGGGAACTGCAAAGTAATAAGATAAAGATGAAATGGCTTTTCTCATAGCTGGTCTTTTTTCGCCATATTTCCACCAATTCAATCTGGTAACATCTCTACGGTTATTATCTCTTTCTGGCTTGACATTGATTTTAATATGCTCAAAAGGTAATTGATACTCACTCGCATCTTCAATACTCATATCATTAAAATCAATAATCCACCGCTCTGGTTTACCATGGGGATTTTGCGCCAGGTTTGCACCCATGGAAAATAGTTTTAATACCTCTTGATTTTTCCCATTCGCTTTTATCCATTCCTTTACCTTTTCCTCTGTCACTAAAAACCCTTTCCCGTTAGGTATCACCCCTTGAAAGCATTTATTCAAGTTAGCTTTTAACCGCACAGCTTGAGAAACATCAATACTAGATTTCAAAGAAGAATTAATTCTGCTAACTACCTCATCATCTAAATAGTATTTACCCGGTTTGGCTTTACACCAGTTGACAATACTTACATGAACTTTCGCCTCTCCTGACCATGGTTGGGTAGATAC
>NZ_JANQDG010000060.1:0-12359 GCF_029891665.1 Anabaenopsis sp. FSS-46
TATCTTTAATTGTGGCTATACCACCTAAATTAATATCGTTGGTGGTGACGGTGATAGTTTTCCAATCAATTCCTGTGCTGTTGATACAAGTCCCTTCTACCACACCCTTGGTATTGTTGAGTGATTCCATGGTGATACTAGCTTTATCACTGGTCAAGGATTTGGTTTTATTGTCGTATTTGGGATTTTGTGTAGTGAATGTAAAGACTCCACCTAATTCTGCGGAAACAAAAGCATTTAAAAGCTCACTATGCCAAAGTTTCTTGGAACTATCATAAGTGATTTTCCAATTCCCCGTTGACTTGACATTATTAGCATTTGAGCCAAGGTCGAGAGCAAAACCACCTTGAATTGTGAGATTGTAATGGGGAGATTTATCATCGATTTTGCAACTAGGTTGCAAAAGCTTTAAACCGGAGCCGACTTGAATATCACTGAGTTGAGAGTCTAACAATGATTTGACAGTTGCGATGTCTTCAGGTAGCTCTTTGAAGATATCTATTGCTCCTGTCTTTTTCTCAGGGGGGTTTTGAGCCTTGTTGTCTTCTTTACGCTGTACAACCGGTCGATGACCTCCCTGCTGTACTACGTGGGTTAACTCGTGGGCTAGTAGTTCCTGACCTGGGCGGCTTTTAGGTTGATAAGCTCCACGCTTAAAAAAGATGTCCTTTCCTGTTGTGAATGCGACAGATTGAAGAGAGCGATTTAATTCATCTGATGGATCATCAGTATGTACCCTAACTCCACTAAAATCAACACCAAATGAGTGTTCAAGGGGTTCTCGAATGTCTTCAGAAATAGGTTGTCCGTGACCTTGTTCTTGTTTAATCGCTGTTTCTAGGTGTGGTGTGGTGGCTATTCCCCCCGCTCCAGTCCCTGGAGATGAAAGCGACTTTCGCATTAATTTTGGGCTGGGGATAGCTTCTGGGTGAGCTAATGGCGGGGATGGAGGATGATTAATTTGCTTAACTACTTGTGCGGCTACTTTATCAGCTTCTTGTTCGTATTTGTCCCCGGGTTGATTAACCTTCAGCTTGGCCTGGACTGGATAACTTTTTTGACTGGCTGCTAGTTCGTGGGAAAGACCGCGGAATAAAGGCCGACGCTGAATTGAAGAGTTATTAGCTGTGGGGATTTGTCGAAGAAGTAGGTTTACGGAACTATCTGCTGGCTGCTGTTGGGAACTTTGCGACGAAATCAGGCTACCTAGTACCTGGTTGCCAAACATCTCTTGTAACTCTTCTACTGGATGGATATCGCGGTTATTGCTAGATTTAGCCTGTTGTTTGGCAGTGGTTTGAGTTTTTTGGCTTTGGTTTTGCCGCAAAGTACCCATATACATTACTCTCTACTTTTCTGATTGGAAATATGGATGTGAATGGTAGTCAGAAAACTTGGGATTTTTGGGAGCATTTACGCAGATCAAGCTACTAAGGTAAATATCGAGTTTTATGTTCCTTTGACACGAAAGTTAGTAGTGATGAAACTCCCAGTCCCAGAATATTGGGGTGTGGGGTCGGGAACAGGTCCGCCGGGTGTGGGTTGCTGTGCGGGAACAACAACTTGAAATTTAGCTTTAAATGTACTTCCTTTGAGTAAAACGGGTTTGCTGTTACATTTGGTTCTCAGGGCTTTTTGATTGGGGGCGAGGGAGTCTATGGAAAGGATTCCTACGCCGGGAATGGGATGTGATGGGGTCATATAGGGACAACCGGGAACGATGACGCTTTTTTCATCGCCATCAACACACACCATTTTTTTGTTAATCATGTTTTTACTCGACCCCACTATATTACCAGGAATTACGGTGACAATTGCTTGTCCAAATGGGGGGTTAAACATGGCGATGTCGCCTGTGGTTAAAATATAGTCTGACATAATAATTGGAATCAAAAAAATTAATTAATTTTCATTAATCTACCCAGGCTTCTTCTTTAATTGTGGCATCCTTGAGCATTTGGGGGGTAACTCTACCAATGATGGTGTTACCTTGTACTCGTCCGTTATTGTTTAACCGACAAATTTCCAGTACATTCACCCTGGGACTCAAATTAAACTCTTGTTCTACAATGACTTGAGAAACCGGTTGTTGATTGAGATTAAAGTTGAGTTTGATGGTGATTTTACCTGACACTGGACAGTCATTAACGTTAGATAAGACGACATAAAACCCTTTGGGATTATCTAAAAAACGCTGATAGCTAACTTGGTGTGTCCCCCGCAGTCCTTGGGCGGAAAATTCTAAGTTAGGCATTAAGGGTCTAAAGGTGGAAGTACAAGATTGAATTCTTAATGTTAAAAGTCTGGCTATTTTTTCTCCTGCGGTTTCTGCTACTCCTGTAAGTTCGACAATTGCTTCTATTTCTATTTTCTTTTTGGCTGGAGAATCAAATAATTTAAAGCGATAAATTCTTTCTAACCATTGGGAGTTAGGAACCAGTCGCATGGTTGCGCCGATTTTAGTCCCGATCAATGTGTTACCAATTTTGTTTTCTTGATGGCGACGGTAAATTTTTAATTGGGTCTGTTCAGCATTTGTGGGAATTTGCAAGGATGCACCCACTTGGTTACCTAAGCGAGTATTACCTTCCATGCTGTGCCATAATGGTCTTGGTTTGTAAATTCTTAGCCTGGCATCATGGACTAAACGCATGGTTTCACCGACTCTCGCACCCAGGCGAGTATTACCGTCTATCGGTGTGATTTGGGGTTGATGAATGTTTAAGGGGGGGTCTTGATGGAGATGTAAGGTTCGTTGTGGTTCTGAGTCCAGGCGAGTATTTCCCGGCATTAATTCTAATTGATTCAGGGGGCGATAAATTCTTAAGTTAGGTTCTAGGTCAAAGGGTAGGGAATCAAAGATAATGTGGGAATATTGTTGCTGGTTGAGATGAAAGTTAACTAGGACGGTAATTTTCCCTGTGAGTTGTTCACTGCTTAAATTGGATAGGGCAATAAAAAAACCATCAGGATTGCCAATAAATTGCTGATAAAATACAGTTTGTCTGACATCAGCCCCCATCTGGCTACCATTCGGTTCTAGGGGTAAGTTTTTTCCTTGAATACGAATTAATATTTCTTTTTCTAGGGGATGTTCTGGCGGGTAATTATCGAGTTGAATCCTGGCCTGAATTTGAAATTTTTGTTCTGGGGGTGCATCAAATAAAATAAAGGGGTAACAACCTCCCCATGCTTGGGTAATTTGCATGGTGAGTGTTAAGATTCTTAAAGCATAATAAGTATGGGCGGGTTTTTCTTGGTCAATAATTCCTTTAGAAATACGGAATTCTCGCCAATATCTCTCTGGGTCAATAACTTGATTGCTGGGTAAGGCCAGTTGAACCTGAAAATAATGGGGTTTGTCGTCAAATTCAAATATAGAAATTGTCCGTTGAGGATAAGTCAACCCGAAACTTTCTAAATAAATTGCCAGCATTTTTTTCAGACCGGGAACTGTTCCCCGAATTTGATACAGGGGAACCATCTGACTAATAAATTGGCGTTTGGTTTTCTCATCCCAATCATCCCGCAAACTTAAAGCTATCCATCCGGCTAACCAGGGTAAAAATTCCGCTGGGGTTTGTTGGGGGTCAAAATAGGTGTCAATTTGATCAATCAGGGTTTCTAAACCCCAGGGGGAGGCTGTGTTTTTGCTAACAATTTGGGGTGTAAAATCTGTCTCTTGCTCAGGAAAGCCACTGAGGATATTTTCAAAGGCGAGTAAAAATCTACCTAAAAAGGGATCTGTTTCCAGATAAGCTGGTAGATATTCTAAATAACTACTTAGTCGTTCTTTTTCCATTTGTCTCCTAAACGTTGCATTGTGGTAATTTCACCAATCTCTAGTGTGACTAATTCATTGTCGTGTAAAGAAATGGCGGTAAGTTGATTTTGGGCGTTGATTTGCTGTCGATGTTCCTCAAATTCGCTGATGTGAATTTGTTCTACATAATCAACTCCTGGTAAATGATCAAATAATTCATAAAGTTCAGAAACATAAATATCTCTGCCAAAGGGATAACCTTGATTTTGCCAATATTCTGGACAGGGGAAAGGATTAAAGAAACCTGTGAGTCGGCGTTGGGCTTCTGTTTGCACTGCCTGATATGAGGCACTATCATGTAAATATAAGGTGACCGCAACTTTAATGTTGACATAGTTGGGTTCGACTACGTGCAGGCGGGTGCTAATTAGTCTTCTTTGATCAAGAAATTTTTTAATTGTTTTTTTAATAATTTCTGTGTCTGGAGTCTGGATTTTGGGTAAGACGACTAAGGTAATATGTGCTTCTACTAGCTGGTTAATGTCTGCATTTTCTAAGTCTGTTTCTGGTAAACAATTTACCCGCGCCATGATCGCAGCTTCTCCCCAGCATGCTGCTGTTTTGGTTTGCAACCAGTCAAATAAGATAATTTGCTCAAAGTCTTTGGCGGTGACGGCTCGGTAACGTTGCCGTATTTGTACTAGTGTTTTCTGAATTTCTGCTTGTAAAATGGCATTCTGTTGACTGGTTGATTTTGCTGCTTGTAATTTGTAAGGTTCTCCTTGAAGTAGTGTTAAAAAGGCGGATTGGTTGCGATTGGTAATTTGATTGGTGCGATATAACACCATTTCTGTTAACCAGGCGAATAATTCAATCAGGATAATTCCTGTATCTGAGGGGTTGTGATCTGTCCATTCGGGGGCTTCACTGGGAATGAGGCCAATGGCTTCTTGTACTAGGTCGGTATAGGTGCGATCGTCCAGGTTGGGTAAGGGTAATGTCATGGTTTAAGTGTCTCCTGGTAGTTTTAAGGTGACGATATGTTGACCTGAGTAAATCATGGTCTGGATATCGATGACTGCATCGACAGGTTGAATATCTAGGGCGCGGACATACTTAACTCCTGGTACTTTTTCCAGGACAGCATAAAGGTCAGAATGATGAGGTTTACGGCCAAAACTCCATCCCTTTCCCTGATCTCCCCCTGTGAGGGGATGTAAAAAACTATGTATGCGATCGATTACAGCTAGTTTGACCGCATCAGCATTTTCTACAGCCACGGGGACAATTTCCGTAATTACTCTGATTTCTTGCCATTTGGGTCCTGAGACTAGTAGGGTAATTGTGGGGACAAATCGGGCTTGTAAATAATTCCGCACGCGATTGAGTAATGCTAGTGTGGGGGTGGGTTGGCGTTCTTCACCATAGGGAACGATAATGACTAAGACCCGACCAGCGCGAATTTCGTGATTGAAAACTTTGATGTGATTTTCTTGTAAAGCTGCCTTAGATGTACCATCAGGTTCTAGCCAGAGTTCTTCTAGCAAGGGATTATAATCAGGAAACATCATTTCTGGTGTGATAATTTTTACCCTAGCTATATCTATAGATGCTTCATAAACTAGGTCTTCAAAATCCTGGGCGGTGACGGCGCGGTTACGGTGGCGCAGTCGTTTAGGCGATCGCTCTTTGAGTTTGTCTAAAGATTCTTGCTCGTTTCCTCCTGTAGCAGCCTCCCAATTAATTACACTGTCTATATAGGGAATAGTGGTTTTGAGTTCAGCGATGGTTTGGGGGGCGCGATTGCCTTGAATACCGCCTCCAGTACAGTATTTACTTAACCTAATATTGTTACGTCCTCGTGGGGGAATCATCCCCGCTTGTCCATCACCAAAGTAAATTTTCCCGGTTTGGCGGTCAAGAACATAATGACGGTCTTTAGGGCTAGAACTATAAAAATCTGGTACTTCTTCCCAAGGTATCCACACTTCTACTAACCGCCCGGTTTCATCTATCACAGGTGCAATATTTCCTGATGCTTGTGCAATAAGGCGTTCGTCATCAGGTGGGATTCTCCCTTCTTGAATTTCTAATTTTTGTCCCAGGAGAATGGGGGAATGGGTGGTAGTAAATACTTGTTTGGGTTCGTTATTACTAGAACCTAAAATCTCATTTTCTAAGGTAATAGTTTGACTTGCCCAAACAGTATTAGTGCGGACAGAACGCAGCCGGGGAGGTACGGTAAAATCGGCAGAAATGGCTAGTTGTTGAAAAAGGTAGCGCATTAATCCGTATAGTCTTAACCGTTGAAATCCTAATGCCCAATTAAAGATATATATCAAGCTAAAGGGCAGATTTTCCCAATTATTTGGCTGTTTCCGAGCGCGTAACCAATACAGTGGTTTACCAAAGTAAGGTAAGGGAATAAAGTCTGTAGGTCCGATAAATTGAATTAAACCTTTTTGGACAAAGGCTTGGGTTTCATCCTGGACAATTAAGGGTTCCCATCCCCTAGGGCTAGGATACTCCCAAGCAATTCTGTGTAAATTAATGTCAGTTGTCCCCCGGTTGGCGTTGGGTAAAACTTCTTCTTGTCTTGGGGGTTCGATTTGCAAGTAAAGTGTGTTGGGACGATGGGGAAATGGTTGATTAAATCCCAAATACAAAGCAGAGTCACGGTTAAGTCGGGGTGTTAAGGGATGAAAACAACGGATGACTCTACCCGCACGTTGATGATGATAATTGAGGGGTTTGGTGAAAATAACTAAGTTGCGATCGCCATCAATGAGTTCAATTTGCTGTTTTTCTGGGTGATTATCATCAAATTTAAGGAACTCACCGATTTTAAAGGGGCTGACATCATCCAGATGTATGATAGTTTCCCCTGGTTGAGCAGCTTGAGATAATCTCACTAATACAGGAGTGCCTTCACAATAGATAAAATCATTGTA
Organism: Anabaenopsis sp. FSS-46; assembly: GCF_029891665.1. Taxonomy (NCBI): domain Bacteria; kingdom Bacillati; phylum Cyanobacteriota; class Cyanophyceae; order Nostocales; family Nodulariaceae; genus Anabaenopsis; species Anabaenopsis sp. FSS-46. The sequence continues at coordinate 6,715 of NZ_JANQDG010000060.1, forward strand.
GGCATAATAAAAGGCAGGTTTTTCTAAAGCAACTGTATAAGTAATGCTTACCGATTCCACTACAGGGGGATCAAAGGTATCAGGAGTATTTTCCGCCATGGTAAATTTACTTAAAACCCGACTACCAGCTGTGTAAGCATTCCGGGTGGTGTTCTCTAAAATTAGCTTTCTTTGTGCTTCTACTTTGCCAATAATTTTAATTTCTTCTTGGAGAATTTCACCCCCAGAAGTTTGCAGGCGGATAATATTGTCAATGTCTAATTCATCGACACTATCAACGTATATTTCTGATTGTCCAGAGCTGATATTTTGAGCAACTAGGGTAACATCATTATAGACAACATATTTTCTTTCTCTGCCTTTTCTGCCATAAATACCGTTAGTAATTCTGGCACGAATCCAATAATAATTTTCTTCCTGATTCTCAGCTAATTCTGGTAAATTTTGGGGAAATTGAAAGGTAGTTGATGTACTATTTTCTATAAACTTAATGGGTGATGAGTTATTATCCCATCTAAATTGATTTTCATTAGTTGTTGTTTCAATAATTTGCCATTCTTGCCGGTTACCTATTTCCCAAATAATTTCCAAGTCTTGGGTATAAGTCGGTTGATGACTCAATTTAGCATCAATGAGAATACCGACTCCGGATTTGATATATTCATTATCGAGAGGAATAGAAAAAGTATCGTTACGCAGGGGTGTAGTCCCAAAGGGGTAAAATTCTTTGCTTAAATCTAGGGAAGAGGTGTTAAATAAACAGAGTTTGGGGGTTTGGGTATGATTAATATTAACACTGAAATTAATTTGGGTGATTTCGGGTAAATTTTGCCTGTTGTGTGGTATTAAAGCGACTTTTAACCATTTGGCTTTTTGCCCGTTGATTTCCACAGGCATTAATTTGGGTAACTGTGTTAAAGTAATAATTAATTGTGCTGCATCTGCTTGGGTTTGTACATTGCTTAATGTTTGCCATTGTTTTGCATCCCAATAAAACCATATATCGAGTAATGCTTGCAGTTTAATGGCACTGTTTGGGCTATCAGTATGTATGGTGATAGTAGCAGTTGTTAATTCGGGAATCTGAAAAATTTCTTCACAATTGATATATAAATAATGCTCAACTGGTTGATGACCAGTAAAGGCTAAAAATGGTTGATTTTGGTGAGCGATAGCAGGAATGGTGTGTTGAGTGCGATCGCTGTAATAATCCCGGTCTTCTATGACAAACATTGCTTGTAATTTCGTCCCGGTAACTAACAAATCTTGTTCGGTTTCAAAGATAACCTCTTGTTTCTCGTTTTCTACAGGCGGTGCTGAGATTTGGGTATGGGCGGGAACAAGGGAATCTACAGGACTACGGCCTGCTAAACTAAAAGTGAGGGGGACTCTAGCGGGTTGGGGTGGGGTTTGTTGAGTCCCAATTAAGTTGAGAAATGCTAGTAAGTTGCGGTCGGGAACGCGATTGAGGCGATCGCTGACTACTGTAGCCATGCGGCTGAAAATCCGCGTTAGTGCTGAACCCGCATCTGATTTGTTAAAATCTTTACCTGTATATTTATTAACTAAAGCTTGGGTTTGTGCAACCAAATCTTCATAGCTGCGTTGGTCAATTTTAGGTGGAGGAATAGACATAATTCGCTACTGTAAATAGAAAGGATAAACTAAATTAAAGGCATTATTAGTGGTGCGAACTTGATAATTAATGGAAATGTGCAGCACATTAGGTTGAGAGGGATGGGAAAGCAAATCAATATTTAAAATATCTATGCGCGGTTCCCACTCCACTAGAGCCGAACGTACATCACTAATGATTTCGCCGACTGTACCGGCGCTATTGGGTGCAAAAACGCGATCATGAATTCGACAGCCAAAATTAGGACGCATGACACGTTCACCCCTGGCGGTACTCAAAATTGCCCAAATTGACTGACGTACACAATCTTCGTACTTTGCCATTACCAGTTTTTCTTTGTCATCAAACTGTACAGGATAGGTCCAACCTACCCCTAAAAAATCAATATCCATTACATCACCTCCAAGGCCCCGTTATTAACCTTGACTCCCGCAGCACAGGTAATTTCTAAGCCTGACTTAGCTGCAAATTCCGCTTTAGATTTAGCTTCAATGCTGCAATTTGAACCCGCTTCTATTTTACATTCTTGTTGAGTTTTAATTTCCAGGTTCTTACATTCAATGGCAATATCTTTGTCTGTACTTTTGATAGTAATTTTTCCCTTAGCTTCAATATTGATGTCTTCTTCTATTTGAACACTGAGGGAATTTTTCTCACAATCAATGGTAATTATGTTTTTACCACTTTTATCCTCAATAATAATTTTCTCTTTATCTTCCGTATCATCTAAAACAATTTTATGACCACTGCGGGATTTAATCATGCGGATATTATTTTCCCCATCATCATTTTCTAAAGGAGGTTTATCTTTGCCATTCCATAAACTGCCTAAAATATAAGGAAAGGCAATATCACCATGTTCAAAAGCCACTAAAACTTCATCATCAACTTCAGGTAAAAAGTAAAATCCCCTATCTTCTCCCGCCATGGGAGTCATGACCCTAGCCCAAGTGCTTTCATCTTCATCTGATAACCAGGGGAACTTGACCTTAATTCGCCCTACTCCATCGGGGTCTTTAATATTAGTAACCACGCCAATAGTGACACCATAAAAGCGAACATTGGGGTCATCTGGTAATAACAAATCTATTCCCATCATGATGCGGTTCTCCTGGCAGTAAATAAAGTACTATAACCCTGGGATTCCGAGTAATTATGTTCAGTTGATGTCACATAATACATTCCACTAAATCGCTTTCCCACTCCAGTTACTTCGATAACTTTGGCAATTCTCAAAGTAGGAATTCCCGGACAAGTTCCTTCAGCGTTTATATAGGCGATCGCCATATCTTTAAACTGTCCTAAAGCTATTTGATCAGCTTCTTCCTTGCTAGATACTGGTTGAATAACTACAGTAGAAACAGATTTACCAAAGCTTTCTACCGCCTTTGGTCCAGTAGTTTTACCCCCCATTTTACTTCCTTCTTTACCTGCAGCAGCTTTACCTATAACTTCTTTTTTATCTTCCGGTATCCATCCCTTTACTTCCACCTCTTCCACCTGAGACATCGTACTTAACCGGGGTAAAAATTCCCGTAAATTTTCTTCAAACTTTAAAGTTACAACCTTTTGACCATCGTTTTGTGGAGGTTGAAAATATAATGTTTTCTTATCAATAACTACTTCATAGCCAATGCGTTCTGCACGACTTTGGAGAAAATCCCAATCAGTTTGATTATGCTGCAAAACATACTCATGTTTCACATCAGTATCCTTAACTTTTGGTGATAGTCCCCTAGCTCTAGCGATTTGACTAGCAATATCACTATCTTTCATTTTCGCATAGGATTTTGTTTTAGTCCCTCGTAACAAACGGTGACGCATATCATGTCCCCTTACTACTAAGATCGGCGCAGAACTTTGGAGAAACTCAGGTTCTAATCCCGTAATTTCTCCCACAATTACCGTTCTTAATTGATTCTCATAACCCATTTGAATTTCTACTTCATTACCAATTTCAAATAAATCATCATCAATCCAAGTTAATTTACCCTTAGCTAAATCCCAACTAGCAAATTCCAAGGTAAACATACTTGGTGCTTCTATATCTTCATATACTTTCGCTGAAATTAAATCAGCACTCGCTTGAGCAGAAAGCTTCTGTCCTTTAATTAAAACTTTAATATTAGGAGAAAGAGTTTTTGCACCACCATAATCAGACATATTTCCCTCCTTTAAGTGTAACTTTCAATTCGCAAAGGTGGAATCGTCAAAACTAACCCCGGTGGTATTTTACGGGGATTATCTAGCTGGTTTTCCGCTGCAATTATTCGCCATAAATTAGGATCTCCATATTCTTCATGAGCAATACTGCTGAGGGTTTCTCCTCTTTTAACAATACGAACCGGGTCATCAATTAAATTCTCTTCCTTCTGTTGTTTTTCTGGTTCCGTCCACTCTCTAAACACACAATTCAAAGTAGCGCGCACCGGTGTACCATCTTCCAAAAACTGGGTTAGAGTTTTCGTCACACTTTCTAAAACACCATCGGGTAATAAAACGCTATCTTTTCCCCCAATAGTTCCCCAAGTTAGCTTACATCGAGGTGGTCTTTTCTCGCTTGTCCCAATTCTGGGACGAGTTAAATTAAAAACTTTTTTGGTGTATTGTTGGACATTTTCCGGAGGAGAACCTGTGAGAGTGGTATCAAAGAATAACTCTATGGTTAATGTTGCTAAATCCTTAGAAGGAATTAGACCTTTTTCGCCAATTGTCCAACCAGTTTTATTAATTTGTACTTGGTTAGGATTAAACAAAACTTCGATTTCATCGGCGAAATCTCCCTCACTACTTTTTTCGGCTTTAATTTTTAACTTTTCTAGCGCCATTTCCTTTTCCCTCTCCGTTCACTTTCTATAACTAGTCTGCGCATGATTCTACGTTCTACTTTTTCTACTAAATCATCAACATTAATCTGAGGTGGTATACTTACTCCTTCTAGTGATGTTTTTTGACTTTGGTTAATTGGAGGAGGATGTGAATTAACAGAAGAATAGGATATATTTGTTGTTTCGTTTACCGGAATAATATTGCTGATATGATTTGGTGACTGATGGGATGATGTGCTATGATGATTATCTTTTGAAATCAAATTTTTCTGGTGAGCTATTTGTTCACTATTTAAGTTATTTACCTTTTCTTTAGCAATAGGATAATTAGACCATATTAATGGTTCTAATTCAGGCGAATATGGCTCAGAATTAACTTTTACTTTTAATAAAATCTCTTGATTATAAGCAGATTTAGGCTTTTTATCTCCGCAATCAACTACTACTGTATTTCTATTTTCTAATTTTGGCTTAATTGGAGTGGTTAAAGTTGATGTATAATGTTGAATATTAATACTAGGTGATAACCTTTCAACTAAAGGTATGTCTTGTAATGATTGATTTGGGAAGGAGTTCTCAGGTTGAACTACTGGTAAGCTGATATTAGATGATGATGTAGTTTTCCCAATGGGAGAGTTGGGATTAACTAGGTTAACTAAGGGTATGTCTTGTAATGACTGATTCGGGAAAGAGTTATCGGCGGTAACTACTGGTAAGCTGATACTGGGTGATGATGTGGTATCTAACTTACCTTGAATGAGAATTTCTGAAGTTGATGTAGTTTTCCCTAGGGAAGAGTTGGGATTAACTAGGTTAACTAAGGGTATGTCTTGTAATGACTGATTTGGGAAAGAGTTCTCAGGTTGAACTACTGGTAAGCTGATACTGGGTGATGATGTGGTATCTAAAACTAGAGGGATGTCTTGTGAGGATTGATTTGGGAAAAAGTTTTCAGCGGAAACTACTGGTAAGCTGATACTGGGTGATGAGGTTGTATCTAACTTACGTTGAATGGGAATTTCTGAAGTTGATGTAGTGTCCCCAATGGAAGAGTTGGGATTAACTACATTAACCAGAGGGATATCTTGTGAGGATTGATTTGTGAGGGAGTTATCGGCGGTAACTACTGGTAAGCTGATACTGGGTGATGTGGTATCTAACTTACGTTGAATGGGAATTTC
>NZ_JANQDG010000061.1:0-42507 GCF_029891665.1 Anabaenopsis sp. FSS-46
TGTCCTTCTAGGGGTATGGAACCACCGCCACAGAAGGGGTCATAAACTGGGGGTGCGTAGGTTTGTAGGTATGTCAGTACTTTTGCGGGTTCTGTGGGTGGTGTTTCGTTGCGACTCCAGGCTAAACAGCGGGCGATTTCTGCTTGGGCGGTTTGGATAATTTCCGGTTTGTTGATACTGTCCCAGGATACTAAACCTTGTACTACTTGCTCTTGTTTACCTTTTTTTTCTAGGGTAGCAATTTTGCCAATGATATCAAATAGGCGTTGTCTTTCTTGTGCTTGGTCTGCTTCTGTGGGGAATTTGTCGGGGTGACTAGAGGGGTCATCGACTAAGGAAGCAAATAATACGGCTCTACAAGTGGCTGTAGGTTTTCTTGACCACCATAAATGGAGTGTGGAAGGATGTCCGTGTCTGATGGATTTTTCCCTGGCTGATTCTTGGTTGATGGCTTCTAGGGGTAGGGCGACTTCTATTAATTTTTTTATCATCAGAGTAACCAGGGAATACTAGGGAATACTTATGATATTAATTTACCTCATGGGATGGTGAATGGGGATATTGGGTGAAGTATTTCTACAAAATGATTAATTGTATTGAAGAAATGTTGAAATTTTTAGCATATGGAGATTGACGCTACCAATAGGCTAAACTAAGAAAGTACAACAATATTCCCTGTTCCCTGAAACTAAACAACTTTGTACCTCACGAGCATGGGAAATGCTATATTTTGAGGCTTTCTCAATCTGCTGGATAAAGTATGTTTCTTGATGTTTGAGTTGTTGAGCCAGTTCTAATCCTTTTTCAAAGGCTATGAGTGCTTGGGAATAGTCCTGAGTTTGTAAATACAATTGACCCATTTGATCATAAGCCGCCATCATGCCATAATAATTCATGGCTTGCTCTTGGGTTTCTATTAAAATTTGGCTGACTTGTAAAGCTGCGTCTGTTTGTCCTTGGTCAATATATAAAGAAATTATTTTTTGTAAAGCTTCCCCAGCCCGAACATATTGCCGCGATTCCATGGCTATAATATAACCTTGTTGATAGTTGTTGAATGCTTGTTTGAGTAAACTAGGATTTTTTTGGGCGAGGAGTTGATAATTAGTGCCGATGGCGAGTTGTAATTCTGCTATTTTAGTCAGGTTATTTTCCTGTTGGTAAATTTTTACTATTCTCTGGAGGGTATCTATTGCTGCTTGGGGTTGTTGGTGCTGCTGGTATATATAACTTAGCTGTTGCAGATATACTAACTCCCTGGCGCGATCGCCCTGGTTAGCAGTTAAATTGAATAATTGCTCATAGGTGGCCGCAGCTTGGGGATAATCGAACCAACTCAAATGGAGTTCGCCAATTGTGGTCAGGGTTTGCAATACTGCTGCTGTATCTTGTTGCTGTTGTACTACTGTTAAAACTTGCTCATAGGCTTGTAAAGCTAATTTAGGCGATCGCACTTGCTGGTATGCTTCACCGAGCGATCGCATTAATTCCCAATCAAAACCCTTAGCTTTTTGGGCTGACTGCTGGATAGTTTGTAGCCGCTGTGTAATATATCTTACTTGCTCCCTGTCATTTTCACCCCATGCGATCGCACCAAACCGGGACAAGGCTTTTACTTCCGCGAATACACCTAAATAGCGGCGTAACCGTATTTCCCGGTTCCAAATCGCAAAAGCTCCTGGTTGGTCTCCCCCTTGTAATTTAGCTGTAGCTTCCTGATTCAAAGCATCTAAAGCCCTCTCTAAGTTTTCCCGTTGTGGGATAGTTAACTGCTGTTTATCCCTCAAAGGCGGTAGCAGTGGGTCAGGTGTGGTAAGTTCTAGGGGATTGGGCGTAAATTGAGCCTGTGCTAGGGTAACCGCAGTATGAAACTGACAGAGGATAACTAGACTAACAGTAATATACAAGTGCCTGAGCATCGATAATTTACCTCAGATGTGATCATCCCAAGCCTTAAAATAAAGCTAGATAATTTAAATTAACATCTGTAATTACTAATTCCATGGATCTTACCACCTTAGCCCGCTGGATGGCGGCTGATTTTAGTAATCAAGCACAAGCCTTTGAAAATCCGCCCTTTTTTGCCCATATTCGCGTGTGTATGCGCCCCCTACCTGTAGAATTATTATCAGGGGTGAGTTTATTTGTCGAACAAGCCTATGATTATATGCTCAATGACCCCTACCGTGTGCGGGTGTTAAAATTGGTCAACGCTGGCGATCGCATCGAGATTGAAAACTACACCGTCAAATCAGAAGAAAATTTTTATGGCGCATCCCGTAACCTCCCACGCTTACAAACTTTAACTAAGGACTGCTTAGAAAAGCTACCAGGATGTAATATGATTGTAGAGTGGTCTGGTAACAGCTTCAAAGGTAAGGTAGAACCCGGTAAAGGTTGTATTGTTTTTCGTAAAGGACAAAAAACCTACCTAGATAGTGAATTTGAAATTGACGAAGACAAATTTATCAGCCTTGACCGAGGCCGGGATTTAGACACTAACCAACATATTTGGGGTTCTGTCGCAGGTCCATTTTACTTTGTCCGTCGCCAAACTTTTGCCGATGAGGTAATATAGGTAACACAAATATAGTTCAATTAAGATACTGTAGCAACTAACTCCAATGGCTGGAAATAAGGAACTCTTTCTACTGTAGTTTCCCACATCCCATTGGGGTAGAGTTTTAACAACCGAAAACCCGGGTATTTTGAGTCAATCATCAAAGTAGGGCTTTGGGTGCGGAACTGTAGTCCCGTCGAGGGAGTACCCAGGTAGTGAACTTGGCCGCGTTGGCGTTGAAATTCCTGATGGATGTGACCAAATAAGACTAACTTCACCTGGGGATGGCGATCGAGAACAGCAAATAATTCTTGGGGATTTTGCAAACTGCTATGATCTAACCACGGTGAATTGACTGCAAAAGGGGGGTGATGTAGCGCCACTAAAGTGGGATGATCTCCCAATATTGTCAACTCACGGTTGAGCCGATCGAGAGTTTTACCCGCAAGATAACCATGGCTACAACCGGGAACACAAGAATCTAGTAAAATAAAATTCCACCCACCCCGCTTAAAAGACTTGCGCCGGGAAATCATCCCCATATTTAAGATATTATCCATGGCGATCGCACAGTCATTATTTCCCGGTAACCAATAAACAGGTATTCGTAGTGGGTTCAGCAGACTTTGGAGATTGTCATAAGACTGAAGATTACCATCCCCAGATAAATTTCCCGTCACTAGCAGTAGATCAAGTTCATTCCCGAATGCGTGTAATTTGTCTACAATAGCCTGGAAAGACTTTATAGTAGGCATTCCCAGCATTTTATGATTTTCCGAGCCAAACAGATGTATATCCGTGATTTGGACAATTGACATGGGAGATACTTGATTCATTTTCACTGATTATCATATTTGCTGAATATCTGATTCTGTCTTGGCAGTAACTCACCCGGGTCATACTGATCTTTAATGTCACCATAGAACTAAAAACCATCAATCAACATGGAATTTATCAAAATCTCTGAATTTTTATCCATCTTAAGAGTGAAATTGTATTTTTTTTTGTATTTTAAGTCACGCATATTTGCCAAAAATTCATCAATTCCTCACACTTTCCCTATATATCTTTATCTCGCCTTACCATCTCCCGGGGTGTTAAAATGCCATTAACCACTAAATTCCCTCAACTCCAGAAAAATTTCCTCAGACGTATGGCGTAAATTTGTGGAATGTGTTATCATCAGCAAATATGAAAGCGGCGACATAGCCAAGTGGTAAGGCAGAGGTCTGCAAAACCTTTATCCCCCGGTTCAAATCCGGGTGTCGCCTTCAGGGGTATAGACATTTCAGTCTTACCTCAATATTTTATTTATCACCGCGCCCTAAAATGGCAAGTCTGGGATAACAAAAATTTCCCCAGTAATCTTTTTTGTCAATCCAAGTTATCCTATTCTTGTCAGAATATAAAGAAAGATTAAGATTAAGTGGTGTGCTGGAAAAGATGACTATATTCAGTCCAATTAATTGGGTGGTGGTAAATACCTGTGTGCAGTTTGCTGGGTGGGGAGTGTTTTCACTGCTCCTGGCCGAAGTATTCAGAGATAGTTACCATGTTTTGTGTCACCAGGTGAAATGGTTAGCTAAATGGCACAATAAGCATCATCAAGTATATCGGCGGGATTTGTCTATAGTCTCCCTACAAGCTTACCAGGATTCCCAACTGTATCATGATGTGGTTGAGTCCGGTTTACTAGTGGTGGTTTTAACAATCATTGCCTTACTGGTTAACCACATGGGGTTATGGCTGGGAGTAGTTTATGGCTGTACTTTCTTGTATGGCGCTTCTGTGCGGTATTTTTCTGGTAAAATCGATACAGACTACAACCACTTACCTGGACCTTTACAAATCATCCCTTCTGTGTGGTGGGTCAATCGTTCCTACCATTGGCGACATCATTTTGATGATGTCAATGCTTACTACAGTGGTGTATTTCCCCTAGTGGATAAAATACTGGGTACAGGACTATCCCTGAAAGGTAAAACCGTCGCTTTAACAGGAGCATCCGGCGCTCTGGGTCAAGCATTAGCAGCAGAACTACTCAAGCATAATGCTAAAGTAGTCGCCTTAACCACCAACCCCGAAAAATTAGCACCCCAGAGTAATTTCAAAGTGCTTTCCTGGGAATTGGGGAATGAAGCCCAACTTAAGGATAGTTTGAAGAAAGTCGATATCTTGATTATTAATCACGGTGTGAATGTCTACAACAATCGCACACCGGAGGCGATCGCCACCTCCTATGAGGTGAACACTTTTTCCGCAGTGCGACTGATAGATATATTTCTAACTACAGTCACCGGACCCCAAGACAAAGCCACCAAGGAAATTTGGGTGAATACTTCCGAAGCTGAAGTTTCCCCCGCTTTCAGTCCCCTGTATGAACTGAGTAAACGCACATTAGGGAATATTGTTACCCTCAAGCGTTTAGATGGAAGTTGTGTAATTCGTAAGTTAATACTCGGTCCGTTCAAAAGTTCACTAAATCCCTATGGAGTCATGTCAGCCCAGCAGGTGGCTCGTGGTATCTTGTTTTTAGCACGGCGAGATTACCGAAATATTATTGTCACTATCAATCCTCTGACCTATTTGCTGTTTCCTCTCAAGGAAGCAACTACATGGTTTTACTACCGGGTTTTTAGTAAGATGACTCAGAATTAGGCACATACAAATCATAGTGGGTCACTGACTCTGCATTGACCCCGATGAAGCGCGCTGTAACTCCTAAACCCCAGCGATCGCAAGCACACTAATTAAAGAGGTAAAAATGTCCCCAAATGTGCGATTTAAAATTCCCCATCAAAAGTTAATCATATTAGTGGTAGGTGCAACGGTAATCACATCGGGAATTGCTATTTATGGACTATCCCAGTTTAATTTAAGTAGTGAAAATACCGTAGCCCAAGAAAATCAGCCAACTGCAACCAGAGTTACCGCATTAGGAAGACTAGAACCAGAAACAGAAGTAATTAGCCTATCAGCACCACTACAATTAGATGGCGATCGCATAGCTGAGATTTTAGTACAGGAAGGAGAGCCAGTCAAATCTGGGCAAGTAGTAGCAATTCTCGACTCAAGAACCCGTCTGCAAACTGCTGTAGTCCAAGCAGAAAAACAGCTCAGAGTTGCTGTTGCTAAACTAGCTCAAATTCAAGCTGGGGCTAAAACTGGAGAAATTCAGGCGCAACAAGCAACAATTGAACGTTTACAAGCTGAGTTAGAAACAGACATCATCGCCCAGCAAGAAGCGATCGCCCGCATAGAAGCACAATGGCTAGGGGAAAGGATAGCACAAGAGGCGACAATTAACAAACTGCAAGCAGAACTGAATAACGCCCAAGGGGAATATCAACGTTATCAGCAACTATCTGCTCAGGGAGTAATTTCTCATTCTTTATTTGACAATAAACGCTTAAGTTTAGACATCGCACAACAGCAACTAAAACAAGCGCAAGCAGTTCTCAATCGCATTAACTCCACAGCAACCAGAGAATTAACCCAAGCGCAAGTCGCGCTCAAGCGCATCAACTCCACCGGGAATAAACAAATCACACAAGCAAAAGCCAGACTCAACAGTATTGCTGAAATTCGCCCCGTAGATATAGAACTAGCCAAAACTGAAATTGAGAATGCAACCGCCGTACTCAAACAAATGAAAACCGACTTAGAATCTGCCTATATTAAAGCACCAATACAGGGACAAATCCTCAAAATTCAAGCCCGCAAGGGCGAAAAAATTGGGGATGATGGAATCGCGCAACTAGCACAAACCCAGCAAATGATCGCCATAGCAGAAGTATATCAAACCGATATTAGTAAAATTCAACTAGGACAATCAGCAGTAGTTACCAGTCAAGCATTTAATGGTGAATTGCGCGGGACAGTTTCTCAAATTGGCTTACAGGTAAATAGACAAAACGTATTTAGCAACCAACCAGGGGAAAACCTAGATAGTCGAGTCATTGAGGTAAGAATTCGCCTAGATCCCACAGACAGTAAAAAAGTAGCGGGATTAACTAACTTACAAGTGCAAACAGCCATTGAATTATAACACTCAGAGGATGTTTTAAAGGTATGATTAGTGTATCAAATATTGTTTTACCCTACCCTCACCCTCCCCTTGTGAAGGGAATAGGACTTGATTTTATTGCTTCCCCCCATTCCCCATTCCCCATTCCCCATTCCCCATTCCCTATTCCCTGTTCCCCATTCCCCATTCCCTGTTCCCTGTTCCCTGTTCCCTAAGATGCAATTTACCTGTTGAAAAGTTATAAAACAACCTCTCATATGTTTTTCAAATTTTTACATAAAACCCCCCTTGCATGGCGACAGTTAATGAAAGAAAAAACTCGTTTACTAGTCGCAGTCGCAGGTATTACATTTGCTGATATGCTGATGTTTATTCAGCTAGGGTTTGAAAGTGCGCTATTTGACGCAGCTACCAAACCGCATCGGAACCTACAAGCAGATTTAGTTTTAATTAATCCCCAATTTCAAACTTTATTTTCAGTCAAAAGCTTTTCTAGAGAGCGACTTTATCAAACATTGGGTTATGAGGGTGTACAATCAGTAAATTCTGTTTATATTGGCACTGGACAATGGCGCAATCCCCAAACACGTTTGGATCGTGCTATTTTAGTTTGGGGTATCGACCCTGTAGCACCGGCGTTTAAATTTCCCCAAGTACAAAATCAGCATCATCTCAAATCATTGTATCAAGTTCTGTTTGATCAAGATGGTCGTCCAGAATATGGCGCAGTGGGTGATATTTTCGCAACAACAGGTAACTTTAACACAGAACTCAATAATAAAGCCATCAGTGTTCGGGGGTTATTTAATAATGGTGCTTCCTTTGCTGCGGATGGGAATGTCATTACCAGTGACTCTACCTTTTTACAACTCTTCCCCGAACGCCAAAGAGATCAGATAGAGGTAGGATTAATTACACTTAAACCTAGTGTAAATATTGAGAAAATGCGATCGCAACTAGCCGCCGGCTTACCCAATGATATTAGCGTATTAACCATAGCAGATTTCGCCCAAATAGAACAGACTTACTGGGCCGAGAGTACTGGGATTGGCTTCATTTTTGGTTTAGGTGTGGTAGTGGGTTTTATTGTCGGTATAGTCATTGTCTACCAGATTCTTTACTCTGATGTCTCCGAACACCTACCAGAATACGCCACCCTCAAAGCCATTGGATATACCGATGGCTATCTGTTGGGGGTTTTGCTACAAGAGGCGTTATTTTTAGCTGTTTTAGGTTATATCCCCGCTTTGTTCCTCTCATTTGGATTATATCAGTTAACCTACGCCGCCACCATGCTACCCATAACTATGAAGGTAGAACGAGCCATAACTGTATTTATTCTCACAGTCATCATGTGTAGTATTTCCGGCGCGATCGCCATAGGTAAACTACGTAAAGCTGACCCAGCTGATGTTTTCTAATTCCCAGCAGTTGTGAGTTTATGAAAGTCCCACCCTTGAGTAGTATTCTAAAAACATAAATTAAATTACCTTAGGGGGATGTATCCTATGACAATTTGGGTAAACGAGCAAATTGATCCTTCCGGTATGATTCACGCTTGTATTGCTTGTTGTGATGAATCCCAAGCCAAACACTGTCATCAATCCTTTGAAGAAAATTTGACTGATAGCCAAAAATTAGCCGGTTGGGTAGCACAATTGCGAATAGTTAACTCTTGGGATGAAGTCCCAGTTAATGCGCTCAAACTTAATTAGACACCAGTCTTCTATCAAGGTCATACCTTTGAGGTTTTGACCTTTATTTTTCTACCAGTGGGGGAATTTTCCCTCATACAAGTATTAAATGTATGATAATTTATACGTATCACCTAATAAACCATAAACATCAGACTCAAAAAATCAACACTCATACACAACAAATTTTAAGAAACATCAATAATTATGCAAATTTCATGAGTTTTATGAACTTTTAAGAGTTATCATCATAGCAATAGTTTAATGTAAAACTTGCGAAACCCGAATTAATATAGTGAACTATTCCCCAGTTTACACTATGGCTAACGCCACGCTATCGCTATCGGAGCAAACCTGTCCTATTAATTTAGTTGGCGAAACAGGACAAGCAGTGCAGATTTCTATTCATCCCCCCAGCCATTATATCTGTGCCAACTGCGAACAGATATTACCAGACTGGAAAAATCAAGCCTGTATATGGGTCGTAATTGTTTTACAGCAATCACGTTATCAACTAGTAAAAAGAACCACCGCAATAGAATTAGAGAAAGAACGCTTACGAGAAAATTTTATGCGGTTTGGTTGCGATTTAGCATTTAAACTCAGAGATTGCGGCTATTTAACAGACCTGATTGATCCTCGCACTGGCTATCCTTTACTGTCACGTCCGGGAAAAATTCCCCACAATGACACAGCAGTAGTGCAAGCTTTGCTCAACTATCCAGTCATGAAAAACAAATGTCGTGTACTGATTCATCCCCTATGGGGTGCAGCAGTTTATCCGAGTATTTTAATATCAGCTGCACCCCCAAGAATTATCGCCACTTTTACTAAAGAGATTGCACCCTTACACGGTTGGAATTGAATTTAAATCAAATATCAAGGGAACACCGGAACAGGGAACACCGGAACAGGGAATGGGGAATGGGAAATAGGGAACACCGGAACAGGGAATGGGAAATAGGGAACACCGGAACAGGGAATGGGGAATGGGAAATAGGGAACAGGGAATGGGGAGCTTGGTGTATACTTTATTAGACACACACCAAAGGCTTTACTTGAATGTTGGGATTAATTAAATATTTCTCCCTCGGTGTCGTGGTTGAGCATTAATAGGGATGAGAATTTGGTTAAGCCTACGTAATTGCTCTGATGTTCCCAGGCAAATTAGTGTATCTCCAGGTAATAACATAGTATCCCCAGTCGGACCGCCAATCAGACTACCATCAGCGCGGCGAATCGCAATCACTAAAGCCCCAGATTGCGATCGCAACCTTGTTTCTTTTAAACTCTGACCCACCAGAGGACATACCAGGGGGTCTACTAGAAACTGTTCCATATAAAACTGGCGGTCTGCACTAGAGATAAAACCATCCACAAAATCCAACACCTGCGGTCTTAAGGCCGCCGCCGCCATCCGCTTACCACCAGTAATATAAGGTGAAACCACGATATCTGCCCCGCCGCGTTGTATTTTTTTTGCCGATTCCTCCGTACTAGCCCGGGCGATCGCTCTAATTTTCGGATTCAGTGTTTTTGCAGTCAATACAGTATATAAATTTTCCGCATCAGAAGGTAAAGCCGCCACAATACAAACCGCTCGGTCTACCCCCACCCTCAAGAGGGTATCATCCAAAGTGACATCGCCCTGGTATGCTATGTAATTTTGTGCTTGTGCCTGTTCTACAGATTCTAAATCCGAATCAACCACCACAAAAGGTGCGCCTTCGGCCTGAAATTCCTTAGCAATTTGACGGCCAGTGCGACTAAATCCACAGATGATATAATGTTGTGTCAGGGTTTCCATTAACCTTCTCTGCTGCCGTAATCTCATTCCTTCTTGAAAGTAGCCTTGAATCACGGCTTCTGTAAATCTATTGATCATGTAACCAATAGTGACTACACCCAACAAAATCAAGGCAATTGTAAATAATCGTCCTTGTCTACTCAAGGGATTAGTCTCCCCAAACCCCACAGTAGTTAAGGTAATCACCGTCATATAAGCCGCTTCTTCCCATGACCACCCCTCCATGAACTTGTACCATAAAGTACCGGTCAGAAAAACGCCCCCCAGGGAAATAGTCCCCAAGGTCAGTTCTTGTTGGAGTCTTCGGTATTTTTTCTCAAGTGTGGAATACAAAGTTATTTTACCGTTACCATTATTTGGCAGAATATTTAACCGTTAACCTAGAAAAAAGTATCAGATTTAATAAATAAAATGTTATTTTTAATAATTTCTAGCAAACTAGTAAGTGACTATTAAAATTAAAGAGATATCAGGAGGCGCGGCCGTGAGTATCGAAACTCTCATTGAGCAAGCTACCATCCCCCCAACATCAAATTCTATGTCATCCAGCCCTTTTGACCCTGATAGCTTCAATGAAGCTGTTATGTCAACCTATGCTCGGTTCCCCCTAGCCTTAGATCGGGGTGCAGGTTGTCGGGTTTGGGATACCCAGGGACGTGAATATCTGGACTTTGTGGCCGGAATAGCCACTTGCACCCTGGGACACGCCCACCCGGCTATGGTAGAGGCGGTAACGCGCCAAATCCAAAAGCTGCACCATGTTTCTAATTTGTACTACATTCCCGAACAAGGTCAATTAGCCCAATGGATAGTTGAACACTCCTGTGCAGACCGGGTATTTTTCTGTAATTCCGGTGCTGAAGCTAACGAAGCAGCCATTAAACTAGCCCGCAAATATGCTCACACGGTTCTAGAAATTGACAAACCGATTATCCTCACAGCCAATGCTAGTTTCCACGGTCGCACTTTGGCCACAATCACCGCCACCGGACAACCGAAGTATCAAAAATACTTTGATCCTTTAGTCCCCGGCTTTGAATATGTTCCCTATAACGATGTTAGTGCCTTTGAGGCAGCAATTAGTGAGTTAGATGAAGGTGATTATCGTGTCGCCGCAATTCTAATTGAACCCTTGCAAGGAGAGGGTGGTGTCCGCCCAGGGGATCTGGCTTATTTCCAAAAGCTACGGCGACTTTGTGATGAAACTGGTATTTTGTTGATGTTCGACGAAGTGCAAGTTGGTATGGGACGCACCGGTAAGTTATGGGGTTATGAATATCTGGGCGTAGAACCAGATATCTTTACCAGTGCGAAAGGTTTGGGTGGCGGTATCCCCATTGGGGCGATGATGAGTAAGAAATTCTGCGATGTTTTTCAACCAGGAGAACACGCCAGTACTTTTGGCGGTAACCCCTTTGTTTGTGGCGTGGCCTTGGCTGTCTGTCAGACTTTGGAAAAAGAAAATATTTTGCAGAATGTGGAAACCAGGGGTACTCAGTTACGTGATGGATTAAACGCCATCGCCGCTAAATATCCCCATGTGATTTCTGAAGTCCGCGGTTGGGGTTTAATTAATGGTATGGAGTTACAAGCAGATATTCAGATCACCGCCGCTGATATTGTGCAGGTGGCTATAGATCAGGGTCTGTTGTTAGTACCCGCAGGTCCCAAGGTTGTCCGCTTCGTACCCCCGTTGATTGTCACTGAGGCGGAAATCAATTTGGCTTTACAAGCTGTTGAACAAGCGATCGCTTCTTTGACAGCTTAGTTGTATATCCTCAGCGAGGATGGGTTGTACCTGTCTCTCGCTGTTCCACCCAGGAAAGAAGCAGAAGATGTCAAAATATGTTAATTTTCTACGGGGTGCTGCCCATAATATGGTTGAGCATCGAACCAATGGGGATGTTTACCTTCTTGCCAATCTAAATAAGCCAATTCCAAAATACTGCCTACAGTTATAGCCAAGTTAGATGTAGCTTTAATTAGTTTATATTCACTCTGCCAGTTAGCTAAGGTTTCTTGCCATGCTTCCGGTGTGAATACAGTATCCGGTAATAAGGCTCTGATGCTCGACTTATCAGGGGATGGTTCATATATCCCACCAAACACTTTTCCCCTTTGTGCTGGCATTTCTACGGCTATTACCCCCGATTTTTCCCGGTTTTGAGGTTTTTTAGCCCAAGCCAATGCCGCTAAGGTAGAAATCGTAAATACAGGGATATTTAATTGTTGTCCTAAGGTGCGAGCAATGACAAGGCCTATCCTAGTCCCGGTAAAACCACCAGGACCTTTAGCTACAGCAATAAATCCTAACTCTTCCCAAGTGTGGGGCTTAATAAATTCTACTAAGTATTGATGGACGTAACTAGATAAATCACGCCCCAAATCCCAAGTATGAGCACGACTTTCACTATTAAAATCACTGATAGCCAAACCCAGTGAGGGAGTGGTTGTGTGTAGGGATAATGCGTATGGTTTGGCTCCAAGGTCTTCTAGTTGTTCAATCACGGCTAATTACAATGGTATATTCCACAGTCATTTAACCTCTATGTTAGATGCACATCACACTTACAAAGCAACTGAGTACATTAAACGATAAGAATCCATACAGGAGGAAACATCGCCCTGATTTTTGCCCAAACGGCTACCTGCGTCACTCAGTAGTAGCCGCCTTCAATGATAATTGTATTGGTTCAGGTTGGTACTAGTTCTCCAGGACGCAATTTTGACCACTTACCCACTTCCTGCTTAAAGCTCAAACAACCCACCACGTCCCACTCCATTTCAATGATATCTTGGCTGGTACGAATGTTGACGTTGATGGAAGGTTCACTCGGATCAAAGGTGGGATTTTTAGTTAGGTGCGGCTGTTGGTGCTGTGTTTCTACCGCGTGGTAGGTTTGACAGCGGTCTACGTAGTGGCAGTTCACACAAATACACATAATCGAACTGACTCCAAAAACCTATTTTACTGTTAATGTTAATGTAACTTAAGCCCAAGTTGTATTCACTAGTTGTTGGGTTGATTTTTATGACAATCCACAGTTTGAGAAATCTCACTCTAGTTACCGAAAATTGCCCTTTTAACTGGCAACTTCTCCCTCCATCTGCTTATATGGTAGGTGGTGCAGTGCGTGATGCCCTGTTGAGTAAGACTCGTGAATATTTGGATCTCGATTTTATTATTCCCTCTCAGGCGGTGCTGTTAGCTCACACCATCGCCCGCCATTATCATGCTGGTTTTGTGCTACTCGACCCCGAAAGGCAAATCGCTCGGGTGGTATTTCCCAACGCTACAGCCGATTTTGCCCAACAGGAGGGAGATAGTTTAGAGGCAGATTTATCAAGAAGAGATTTTACCATTAATGCGATCGCCTATCATCCCCATACCCAAACCATCTTCGACCCCTTACACGGTTATGATGATTTACAACGGCGTATATTACGCATGGTATCACCAGCTAACCTCAAAGATGACCCCCTGCGATTAATGCGGGCATATCGTCAAGCCGCCCAACTTGGTTTTACCATTGAACCAACTACTCAGGCAACTATTACCACCTTAGCACCACAGATCACACAAGTCGCCCCCGAACGAGTACGGGGAGAAATTGCTTATTTATTAGCAAATCCTCAAGGCACATTTTGGCTAGTTAAAGCCGCCTCACATCATTTACTTGCGCCTTTCTTTCCCCATGCTACCCCCGAAAGTTGGCAAAAATTGCCAACAATAGACACAGTAGCTGATTTGATTGCTCAACATTGGCCACAATTAGATGTAAAATTACAACAGCATATCCGGGATACAGTCAAAACTACTTGGTTAGGCATTGCTAAACTTGCTTGTCTAGTTCACCCTGACCCAGAAGTTGCTAAAATCCAACTCCAAGCACTCACTTACAGCCGTGCTGAAATTCAGGCTGTGACCACCGCCCTAAAGCTGTTTCCCCTACTCAAATCCCCTCATATGTCTGTGAGAGAACAATATTTTTTCTTCCAAGAGGCAGGAAATGTATTTGCGGCTACAATAATTTTAGCCTTAATAAATAATAATTTGGTATCGGCGACCTCAGTCCACAAGTCGCTACGCGCCTATGCACCACTAATCAGCCGGTACCTGAACCCTGATGACCTGGTTGCCCATCCCACTAAATTAGTGAGTGGTGATGAGTTAATCATAGCACTAAATATTCCCCCTTCCCCAAAATTAGGCGAACTATTGACAGAAATTGCCATTGCACAAGCTGAGGGAAAAGTTTCTACCCCAGAACAGGCGATCGCCTTCGGGCAGCAGTTATTATTAAATATAGACTGAAGGTGATTTTTCATCCTCAAGATTATCATGGTCAAAATATCAATTCCTTCTCGACACCAGAAGGAAAACTAGACCCTAACAACCACAATCTAGCTGACTTTGAGAACCATACACCAACATTAATCACCCATCAGGAATTTACTCCGATTATCTTTTCATCCTCATATCACCAGGCGAAATCACGTCATAATTCTCAATCAACTTTAGTAATAAATAACTTACCAGCTGATATCATCCGAACTTTCCTGACTAATTTACATCAACAATCACATAGCAAATACCAGTTAGAAATTTTACCTCTTGCTATATCTGTAAATAATCGTCTAGTAGTACAAAGTACCTTAGTCCGGGGTTATGAAGATGGTCTTAATCCAGTAGACTTAGAGAATTGGCAAATACCCTATGAAGTAGTTTTACAAGCTCTAGACATTCAAACCTCTCAACTACCAGAT
Organism: Anabaenopsis sp. FSS-46; assembly: GCF_029891665.1. Taxonomy (NCBI): domain Bacteria; kingdom Bacillati; phylum Cyanobacteriota; class Cyanophyceae; order Nostocales; family Nodulariaceae; genus Anabaenopsis; species Anabaenopsis sp. FSS-46. Next base: position 14,856 of record NZ_JANQDG010000061.1, read on the forward strand.
GGTCAATTAGAACTCCGATCAGCTCATTTTATCCTGGGAATCAATCCCAAAGAACTTACTCTAGACCCAGAATTGGGACGAGTGCTTAAAATTAAAGATATACAAGAATTATTTGATGTCGTAGTCAAATTTGACATTAACAGTTATACATTGCTCATTCAAGCTCCCTGGTTAGATCAAACACCTTCTCAAATAACCAGGAAAAAACCCGAAATAATCACATTAGATGGATTACCAAAAGTCAAAAGTCCACTATTTAGCTTTAGTCATCTTTTACACGCTATACAGTTCAATAGTTCTCATAACCATACCATTCAAAGTTCAGCTAGTTTTCAAGCCATTGGTACAGCTTTTCAGGGAGAATGGAGCTTAGGAGTTCAACAAGGAAATATACTAGAAAACCCAAAATTCCAAATTAATTCCTTTCAATGGGTTAATTCAGATGCACACCAAGACTACATTGTAGGACAGCAACAAACATTATGGCCCAGGACATTCTTTCAGCAATACTGGGGAGTGTCATTAGTCCAGCGCCATGGTTACACCTTGTCACCTACCCAAAGCACTAATATAGAGCAACGCAACCAAGCTACTGACGTTAAACGTACCATTCAGGGAAAAGCCGAACCCGGAACTTTTGTCGTCCTCCGTCCCCAGAGTGACACTAAAAATATCTTAGGTCAAATATTAGTAGATGAAACTGGTATTTATCGCTTTCCTAATGTCAGTAGTGGGGTGTTTGTGATTGAAAAATATCCCCGACGAAGATTAACAGCACAACCCCAAGTTAAAGTAATTAATTTAGCTTTCACACCAGGACAATTATCTTCTGGGACAAGTTCCTCTGTATTTTCTGCTGGTTGGTTATATCAACCCCCATTCCCCCAAAGTTCCCAAATTATCGGCAATTTCTCTAATTTTCAAGCTGGAATCAAAAAAAAGTGGGGAGTTTCCGAAAGTCTCACATTAGGAATAGGTGCATTTTATCATGGCAATATTAATGCTATTGGTGAGGTATTTTTTCATCCTCAAAATCTCCCTTTAAGTGTTTATTTGAGTGCGAATACCCAAGACAGAATCAAATATCCCTCAAATCGTGGCAGCAATATTTATACCCGCATTAAATATCGCATTTCTAACAACACACAAATCAACTTAAATGGAGATTTATACTCACAGACATTAAATTTTAACCATCAATTAAATTTGAATCAAAGTACAACTATGCAGTTGTTTAGCAACATTCAAAATACAGGAACTGGTAGTTTACAAATTAGTTTGCGCCAAAATGATGATAATTTCAATACACAGATATCATTAGACAAAAATCAGAACTTAAATTTTAATAATACCTTGAATTTAGCCAAAGCATATAAAAACTTTATTTTTACCTTCCGTACTAATTTATCGGGAATAGATGCTGAAATTAAATACAATTTACCAAAAGCTAATACTGGGGTGGCGACTAATCAAATCGCATTGAGATATCAAGGTTATCAAAAAAACTATGATATTTTGACAAATCCCATTCCCCAATTTCAAAGAAATTTCTTAGAATTATCTTGGCAATATGCTCAGAAAAATGGATTACAGTGGCGAATAGGAGCCGGTCTGAGTAACGATGGCTCAGGGATAAATGCTACATTCGCTATACCGATGCTTTCAGGATTAAACCTGTCTGCACGATACCAATCAATATCTCAATTTTCCCATGGGTCTTCCTTTCAAATTCAAATTAATAGTAGCTTTAACCTCCAACAAGGTTTCAGAACTATTAACCAGAAATTGGCTACACAAGGGTTATTTATTCAACCCTTCCTTGATCAAAACAGTAATCACAAACTAGACCATGGAGATGAGATAATTACTGAGGACTTAAGGGAACACACCCGAACACACCCAAGGATTGGGAAATCTAACTCATCCCGTTGAGAGTATAGTAAATTACATACAAAAATAGCCCATTACTCGATCATATATATATAGCAACCGCCAAGGTAATTAGGACATTCACTATTCCCTATCCCCTATCCCCTATTCCCTATTCCCTACTCACTATTCCCTACTCACTATTCCCTGTTCCCTGTTCCCTGTTCCCTGTTCCCTGTTCCCTTAAAACCATAATGATGATGTCCTAACCAATATGTCCGTTGCTATAACAGTCATACGCTTCACTTTTAATTGGCATAACATGGGCTGAAAACAGAAAAGTTTGCCTCAGTCTCCCTGGTAAATGGCATTAGGTCAAGATGTTAGCAATAAATCCTATGAATTACCTCTGAAATATCACAATTATCCTATTTTATCGACTTTAAATAAATTAAGTCAGTTGCTATCAAATCCGGGTTAACTATAGGTTAAACTGTGTTTATGGGGGCTATTATATGTCAAGTGCATATTAACTATTAAATGGGTGGTTCTGATGTCCGTGGCTTGTATACAACCTCACGTAAATCTATCCTTACGAACTCGAGGCAATATTATAGCTGTTATGCCCTGGCTGCGGTGTCCTCATGAGTTAATTAACACAGATGTCGGAGTACTTGTGGGAAGGGAAAGTTTATAAGTCCCGTTAAATTCAGGGAATTTAACATAATGCACAACCAAGAAAGTTATGAGTTGAGCAGTGATGCTGCGATCGCCATCAATAAAAATTTAGGCATAAATGACCGCCACAATAAAGTGAATAATTCCTCCAATTTAAGTTTCGAGACCTTGGCAGACGCTGTCCCACAAATTGTTTGGACTTCCCGTCCAGATGGCTGGTTAGACTATTATAACCAACGCTGGGTTGAGTATACAGGTATGAATTGGGAGGAAAGTCAAGGTTGGGGCTGGCAATCTGTACTGCATCCCGAAGATGTGCAAATGTGCCTAGATACTTGGCGTGAATGTCTTCGTACAGGTCAAAAATATCAGGTAGAATACCGTTTCCTTCGTGCTAGTGATAGGGAATATCGCTGGCACTTAGGGCGAGCTTTTCCTTTACGTAATCACAAAGGAGAAATTATCAAGTGGTTTGGTTCTTCTACTGATATTGATGACCAGAAACGCGCCGAAGCAGAACTGTGGAAAGCCTTGGAACAGCAACAAGCAGCCCGCGCAGCAGCTGAAAAGGCGAACCGCATTAAAGATGAGTTTCTTGCAGTCCTTTCTCATGAATTGCGCACCCCACTTAATCCCATTCTCGGTTGGGTGCAGCTATTGAAAACTAACAAACTAGATCAGGCTAAGACTGCTCAAGCTATAGAAATTATTGAACGCAATGCTAAATTACAGGTGGAATTGATTGAAGATTTACTGGATGTATCTCGCATTCTTCAGGGAAAACTAACTTTAAATGTTTCTAAAATCAATCTAGCCAAGACTATTTCCGCCGCTTTAGACAGTATTAATTTGGCAGCTTCTGCGAAAGAAATTAGCATCAATACTATGTTAGACGAAAATGTAGGGGAAGTTACCGGTGACTCGGCTCGCTTACAACAAATTGTCTGGAATCTTTTGTCTAATGCTGTCAAGTTCACTTCTCCGGGGGGGAAAGTGGAAGTACGCCTGGAAGAATCTCATTGTATGGCTCAAATCCAAGTCAGTGATACAGGCAAAGGTATTAGCCCTGATTTTTTACCATACATATTTGATTACTTTCGTCAAGAGGATAGTTCAATTACCAGAAAATTTGGGGGACTAGGCTTAGGACTGGCAATTGTGCGGCAGTTAGTAGAGTTACATGGCGGTACTGTTGAGGCTAATAGTTTAGGTGAAGGGCACGGAGCCGCTTTTAGTGTGAAACTACCTTTGTGTAGATGCGTAGTGACTGAAGATAAATCATCCCGGCCAGAGATATCAACAGAGAATATACTGCAAACAGGAACTTTGGATTTAAATGGCATTAAAATCTTAGTTGTGGATGATAATCCTGATTCCCTTGATTTTATCACTTTTGTGCTGAAAATGTATGGCGGGAAAGTGACCAAAGTAGCATCAGCCTGGGAAGCATTGCAAATGCTCCTCAAGTCCCAGCCAGATATTTTAGTCAGCGATATTGGTATGCCTTATATGGATGGGTATGAATTATTACGAAAAGTTCGAGGATTACCCTCACAAATGGGAGGGAGAATTCCCGCGATCGCCTTAACGGCTTTTGCCGCTGAGTTTGACCAACAACAGGCTATTTCCGCAGGTTTTCAAATCCACATACCTAAACCAGTACAACCAGAAACTTTAGCAGCCGCAGTTGTTCAATTAGTTAAGCAGCATTCGACCACAGATGAACACAGTTAAACCGTCACACCTTCCAATTGTTCCTCTGTTAACTCATATAACTGACGCAACTTACCGATTTTATCTGCATCCGCTTGCCATAAACCCCGCCCATGTGCCTCAATCATTCTGCTTAAAATATTCCGAAAAGCTTCAGGATTAGCCCGGCGTAACTTCTCCGCCATTTCAGCATCTAAAGCATAAGTATCTGCCGCTTGGTCATATACCCAGTCATCCTGGAAATCAGCAGTACCACCCCAGCCAATTAACGCCGTCATCCGTTGGGAAATTTCAAATGCACCCCCAGAACCTTGATTAGCCATGGCTTGCGCCCATTTGGGATTGACTAACTTGCTGCGGTACTCCATACGGAGTAAATCATCTAAATTCCGGGGGGTACTGTCCTTAGAAAAACTTTCCACAAAGCTGGTAGTCACCTTTTTACCCCGTTGCTTTTCTGCTGCCTTTTTTAAACCGCCAGTATTAGCGTAATATTCTTGAATATCGGTTAAACCATATTCCACAGAATCAATTTCTTGAACAATGCGATCGCTAGTTTTCAATAAAGCATTTAAAACCTCTGGTCTAGCCTGACCCTTATCTTGTCTACCATAACTAAACACATTGCGACCTTCCCAAGTCTTACCCAACTCCTCCCCAGATTCCCAATTACCATCAACCACCTGATCATTGACTAAAGAACCAAAATCACCAGCAGGATTAGAAAACAATCTTGCAGAACTATTCTCTACCCCTTGGGCCCGCAAAGCCAAAGCGTGCTTTCTAATAAAATTCTGCTCTTCGGGTTCATCAGCATCAGCCGCCCGTTGAAACAAATCATCTAATAATTCAATAATATTGACAAAACTATCCCGAAAAATCCCCGATAAATTCCCCAAAATATCAATGCGCGGATGTCCCACCTCAGCTAAAGGCTTTAACTGATAACGGACAATACGCCCAGTCCCCTCCTTCACAGGTTCCGCCCCCACCAACTCCAAAAGGATACCCAGAGACTCACCCTTAGTTTTAATCGCATCCAAACCCCATAACATCACCGCCACCGTTTCCGGATAAGTTTTATGTTCCGCCAAATGCTGGGCAATAATTTTCCCCCCAATTTCCCGCCCCCGAGCATAAGCAGCAGGAGAAGGCATTCTATAAGGGTCTAAAGCATGAATATTTCTGCCCGTAGGTAACACCCCCGCACCATCCCGCAGTAAATCACCCCCGGGCGCAGGTAAAATGTACTCCCCATTCAACCCCCTTAACAAACTCCTCAACTCATCAGTAGACTGCATCAACAAGTCAGTAACTAACTCCTCCTCCTGTGGGTGTTCCTTGCCAAAATAAGCCTCTAAATATCCCGCCAACTCCTCCTGATTCGGCGGTTCCCCCAAAATATGCAGCCCAGAAGAAAACAGACGATTCTCCAACACCTGGAGATATTCATACAACTTCAGCAAATAATCATCAAAGGCGTGAGCGCTAAACATCCTCACATTCTCAGGACTAAAAGCAATTCCCAAACGTTGAGCATCAGTAAACGGACAATCAGCATCCAAACCAGTATCAACAATCTGCTTACAAATCACCTCCTTCAAAGCATAATTTTTCTGCGGGTCTTCTCGATACTCCGCAATTAAATCTCGCAAAGATAACAACTCTTTATACAAACCAGCGCGACCGTAGGGAGGGACATTGTGAGAAATTAACACCCCATAACCCCGACGCTTGGCCAAAATCGACTCAGAAGGATTATTGGCGGCATATATATATAGATTAGGTAAATCTCCCAATAAAATATCCGGCCAAGAATAACCAGTATTACCCAGGGGGGATCCAGGCAACCATTCTACTGTCCCATGCATCCCAAAGTGAACCACAGCATCAGCCGCAAAATCATTTTGTAGCCATTTATAGAAAGCCGCATATTGGGGATGGGGAGTTAAATCCCGTTCAAACATTAACCGCATCGGGTCGCCTTGTATACCCAAAGGCGGCTGTACACCAATCCAAATATTACCTAACTGTATACCCCCAATATGTAATTCTTCCCCATAGGTTTTAATTCCAGTTCCCCGTAGAGACTTCCATTGTTTTTCAATGCGGGAAGTCAGCAGATACCCCAACCATCTTTCTAGTTTACGGACATGAACAGTATTAGCAGACGAGGGAAAAGGCTGATTTTTTTGCCAGGTTTCCATTTCTTCATCTGCTGCTTTCACCTGACGAATTAATTCTTCCCCATCCTCGGGGATATCCCCAACATCATAACCTTGGTCTTTGAGGGCGTGGAGAAACTTAACCAGACTGCGGGGAACATTCAATAAAGCCGCAGTCCCCACAGCCCCATAACCAGGGGGAAATCCATATAAAATAATCGCTATTTTACGTTGAGATGGCAATTTCTGCCGCAAGGAAACCCAATTTTTCACTCTACCAATTAACCGTTGTACTCGTTCTGGCACCAGATAAATTTGTTCACCCACTAACCCCCCCAGGGGAATAGTATCTATTGCCCCATCTAGTTCAGGTAAAGCATATAACACTACACTTTGCAGTCCGCCGATTCCCTGACGTGTCCAGGAGTGAATATCTTGAATCAGCAGGGGTGCTGCTACTATATAAGGTACATTTTTCGCTGTCAGGATGCGTTTAGCTACTTCCACCTGGCGGCCTGCTTCCATTGAACCGGCCGGACCGCCTACTAAGGGAAAGCCAATGGTAGAGACAATTGCATCTACCTGGACTGCTTGATCTGACAGCGAGTAAGTTTCTATATTTCCTTGTTTTCGTTGCTGGGCTTCATGGTCGGTGGTCATCCAATCCCTTACCGCTACGTGTCCTTCTACACCGTTGATAAAAATGGGTAAGGGAATTAAACCCCCTTGCTCAAAACGGTGAATGAGTTGGGGAATGTATGGTTGTTGCGTAATTACGTGTTTACGGTAAAGCAGAATACCTACTATAGGTGTGGTTGTGTGGCTATGTTCCCCGCTTTTTGATGATGTCTGTCTCTGAAGATACCACTTTAAATATTCCCGGGGAGATGTGAAAAATCCCTCATATTCAGGATGCAGTAACCCCATATTCGGGGTTTCCTGCGGTGGGGGAATGTCGCCAACCTTTAAATTTAAATATTTTTCTGCTAGTATCCAGAATAGGGCAGCAACGTTTTCAGAACCGCCAGCGTTCCAATATCCATAGATAATTAACCAGTTGCGTAAGTCTTGAACTTTCTTGACTGGAATGAATTTCAGCAGTTTAGGACCGATTTTTAAGAAGCTAATATACCCAGCAAGTTTGTCTTCTTCCCTTCCGTTGCTGAATTTGTCCAGGATGAATTTAACTGGTTTTGGCATTCCTTTGGGTTCGCCGCCAATGGTAAAGTTACCCAACTGGGTTAAACTCATTAGCTCTAAGGCTGACTCGAATACCAGACGGATGGGAATTTGCTTAATGCGCGATCGCAGCCACAAAACCTGATCATAATCAAATACTAAGCTGCCGAAAAACACATCCGCCCCATCCAGTGCTGCTTCTACTTCCCCAGGGTCAGTGGTAATATTGCGATCGCTAAACACCCGAATATCCAGAGCACACCGTGATTTAGCCAACTCAGCCGCCTTCTTGTACAAGTCAGCATTAAACGATTCAAATCCAGCAATCAAAACAATACGTTTCATGCCAAAGCTAGTAAAGATACCTTTACTGATGATCTTAAACGTAGTTTCGGTTTCATGACCCATTCCCCAAAATGAATTTGGTCATCTACCAGTAGACATAGGGTTATGGCGATCGCAAATAATTCGGCAATTTGGCATATTTTCTTACTGAAGATTTAATATGATTAAATTCTCGAATATCGTTGTGTGACAATACCGACTTGCAGAATCCCTCAGTTAACTACTGGGGGTATTTTTTTATTTTAACTCCCCCCGATGTCATACAGCAGATTATAGGTAGTTATCGTGTAAGTATTATGGGTAGGCATCGTTTTACCTTAATATAAGTAAAAAATAGGCAATTCCATTATTCTGCTTAAATTGAAAAATTCAGCAATAACTAATATCTAGTTTTGATAACTTCAACTCAAACATTAAGAGTAAATATCACTAGAGGAATATACAAAGATTGCCTTAATGTGGAATTTTTTCATAGAGATGTACAATAAGAATAACTGCCAAAGGTTCAAGCTTACTTCTACCATTACAGGAAGCGGGTTTCACCCAAGTTATTGTCTCCTGTAGTCAACCTATATGCATTAGCAGTAAGTCATGAAAAACATACCTGTAGGCACTGGAAAGATTGCGTAAAACCTGCGTTAACCAGATTGAATCACTGCTCTGGGCTTTACATTTGGGAATCTCTACAATTAGGACAATTTGAGTTTATTTGCAACTAGTCCCCCCTTGGTAACATCAAAAAACTTTGATTTCGGGATTTAAACTGTTGCAAATGGTAGCTCTATTTACGCCATGAAACCAGACTATTGACAAATTACCCCCAAGCGTTGCCAAATTTAAAATCTAGAGGAGTCAATGACTAGCACCAATTTTACCAAAGCAGAAAAGCCCCACAAACGACCACAGGAAGAACCTGATTTACCCAGAAAAAACTTAATAAAAAATAGTGCCAAAAATGAACATTCCCCAAAAATAGAGCAATTACCTGATGCTTCCTCATTAAATATTCAAAATCGTGGTCGAGTAGCTATTTTCATTGATGGCGTCAGTCTATTTCAAACAGCTTTGCAATTGAGTATTGAAATCGACTATCTCAAATTGCTGTGTTATTTAACTGGGGGTTCGCGCTTGTTGCGAGCTTTCTTTTACACTGCTATCGATACCTCAAGACTAGGTTCTACACGTTCACGCCCTAACGAAAAGCAACAAGGTTTTCTTTTTTGGATGCGTCGAAATGGTTATCGTGTGGTTACCAAAGAAGTACAACTGGCAGACCATACAAAAAAACACAACTTGAATGTAGAAATTGCTGTGGATATGATTACTTTAGCTCCTTACTATGATACAGCTATCTTAGTTAGTGGAGACGGAGATTTAGCCTATGCGGTCAATGCAGTTACCGCTACAGGTTCTCGCGTTGAATTGGTTAGTTTGCGAACCATGACCAGCGATAATTTAATTGATGTTGCTGACGAATTTATTGACCTCGATAGGATGAAACAATACATTCAAAAAGATTCCCATCTCGGCTATAGTTATCGCATGCTTTCTAATTCCAAGCTGTAAATCTCCATGCCTTATTGAGCTAAAACAATTATTACTGCCTACCTACTAAGTAATACCAGAAAGTAGAATGGCAAAATCGGGAATTACTCTGCGTATTTTTTTTGATTATTTATACATTGGTCACAGGATTTCTATGACTGATACATTCTTTTTGTATAGTTGGTTACCGGGGGTTACACCCCTGTGACAACTGGTTCCAGAATGAATTAATGTAAATTGGTCTAACTGAAAATTAGTCATAATTGCCACCCACTAATTTTTAGCTAAAATTAACCATAAATACTGTTTACTTCTCAGGGGTAATATTATCTATCTCACTAAAAAATATTAGTGCAGTATCAGAAGGAAGAAGATCCAAGTTACATATATCTGTATTTTGGGAAATCCAATCATATAATAGCTGTATTCACTTGAGTGGTACTAATCATAAGGAGTGTGAAACATGAATCAGATCCAAGTAACATTACTATTAAGTTATTTCCTGATGAGCTGCTATTTCTTCACCAATTGGCTAAAATTTTCTCTGCGTCATCCAACTTCTACCCCCGAAGAGAAATTTTTATCTTTTGTGATGTTTCTAGTCACAACGATTTTATGGCCTGTAGTTATCATCATGAACCTGTGGCAAATTTTCACTAAACGAAAACTGGAACTGATTAATGTCATTCCTGTAATTTTCGCGATGTTTGCCTTCAGTCTTTCATACTATTTAACTTATTGGTATTAACGCGGTTTCTGTTATCAAAATTTATTCCGCTGATTCCCTTCTAATTTTGAGCAGTTCAACGATACACCCCTGCATGCTATAAGGCGGCAATTCCATATATAAAAGTTAAATAATATCTCAGCACAACCCGGTAACTGCTATTGGTTATAAATCAACACAGAATACCAACATTATTCAGGGTGTATACTATCTGAATTATATCACCATCTCAAATTCTAACTGATGACTCTCGAATAAATCATGAGTGAAATGATCCACTACATTAGTATCAGCCAGTTCTAAGTTATAAAAATCTACAACTTCATGTCTAAAATAGGGTCCCGCGTGCCAAGTACCCTCGTTTAATTTGATAAAGCAATTTCCCGGTATACGGAAAGCAGCCATCTGGGCTAATACTGGTTCATTTAAATGATTATGAGGAGGACAAACAGCCATCAACCAGTCCTTTCCTCCTAAAGAACCTAAACATTGGGTACATTGTAAATGACGAGTAATTTTATCAAACTTACAACCCCGATTTTCTAGCCTCATAATATAAAATCGCGGTGTCCCATTCTGTAAGTTTAATTGCGCATCTTTCCCATCAAAATTCTTGCCATCTTCACTAGGCAAAATTACCTGACCATAAGACCGAAAATTTTCTGGTGTTATCCATTGCGCCGGTAATTGCTGCACTGTTTTTGATGTAATCATAAATCTGACTGCTTATCTTAGAATATTATTTTTTCTGTCCACTTATATCAGCATCTGATCTGGGGTGAACTTATGCCAATCTATGTATATTGGGGTGAAGATGATTTCGCCATGGAAAAGGCAGTGGCAACATTGCGCGATCGCATCCTTGATCCCCTGTGGATAAGTTTTAACTATACGATCCTATCACCAGATCAACCAGATGCAGCAATTGCTGGTTTAAATCAAGTGATGACACCAGCCTTTGGTGCTGGTGGAAGGTTGGTGTGGCTAGTCAATAGCACACTCTGTCAGCATTGCCCAGAGAACATTCTAGCAGAACTAACGCGAACTTTGTCAGTCATTCCCGATAACTCCTGGTTATTACTCACCAGTCGCAACAAACCAGATGAACGCATCAAATCCACTAAATTACTCAAAAAATGCGCTAGTGAATTTCGAGAATTTTCCCTCATCCCACCTTGGAAAACAGAATTGCTGGTACAGTCCGTCAATCAAGTGGCTGAAACTGTGGGGGTGAAACTAACTTCCCGCGGTGCGGAACTTTTAGCTGAGGCTGTAGGTAATGATACACGCTTGCTGTATAATGAAATGGAAAAACTGCGACTTTATACAACTAATACCACTAAGCCTCTAGACATAGATACCATTACGCAATTAGTCAGAAATACTACCCAAAATAGTTTACAATTAGCAGCAGCAATTAGAATGGGAGATACACCCAAAGCCTTGAGCATTTTGGCCGATCTGATCAATGCTGCGGAACCGGGACTAAGGATAGTTGCTACTCTCATAGGTCAATTCCGTACCTGGTTATTAGTAAAGATAGCCATGGAAAACGGAGAACGTAACCCCCAAGCGATCGCCCAAGTAGCCGAAATTAACAACCCTAAACGCATTTACTTCTTACAGCAAGAAGTCAAATTACTTTCTCTAGAGCAACTCATCTGTTGCTTGCCACTACTACTACAATTAGAAGTAAGTCTCAAGCAAGGATCCCCTGAAGTATCCGCACTACAGACAAAAGTTATAGAAATTTGTCAAGTATGCCAAGTTCGTAGACACTCCCAAGGCTAGAAGCGCTGGGGATTCTTGATTCATTCAGCCCACTTATTTAGAGGAGTTTCCCCACCCAAACAGAGGTTGTTCTGGTAAAGATTAAAGATCAAAAAGATAAAAATTTTATTCACAGGCAGTTTTGTTGGAACTTCTAACTCCTAAAATAATTCAAAGCTATTAACTATTCCTATTATACTTGTGTGTCATAGACTTTATGAAACCAACCCCTAATTTATTTTGTCACACTAGTCTGCAACATATGCTCTCCCAGATTCTATGTTTAGGCATTCTCACCACTGCTAGTTTCATCACTAGCGCTCTTACCTTCAGTTACCAAGCCGATGGTCAAACACCACCTGTAAACAATTCCGTTAATAATACTGAGATTACCAACTACGCCCAAGCTATTTTGGCAATGGAAACACCCCGACAACAGGCTTTTGATGAAATTAAAAAACTAATTGGGGGTGGAGAAATGCCCAGAATCTTTTGTAACGACCCCAAGAGTATGCAAGAGTTACCACGCCAGGCTCAAAATATCGCTGTAACTTACTGTAATAATTCTCAGAAAATAGTCGAAAATAATGGACTCAGTATTGATCAATTCAACAAAATCACTATGGAGCTACAAAGTAACAATGAGTTAAAACGAGAAGTTTATAATACCTTGATTCGCTTGCAAAAGACTCCAGAATCTCCATAGGTGACAACCTCTAAGAGTGAGTTGTCAGGTTGCTGTTTAAGCTAAAAACCGCCCCTTTTAGTGCGGTTACCACAACTGGGGAATAAATTAATAGATTTTAATATTACGTTACAATTATTGGATACAGCAGACGTATTCAAAGGTGTACGGCATGAATGGTACAATTCGCGTTGGCAATCTCTTCGGGATTCCCTTCTATATCCATCCGTCGTGGTTTCTCGTGCTGGGCTTAGTAGCTTGGAGTTACAGTAGTGGACTAACAGCACAATTTCCCTGGTTATCTGGGGGATTAGCTTTTTTACTGGGACTGATGACGGCGTTGTTATTGTTTACCTCAGTCGTCGCCCATGAATTAGGACACAGTTTTGTCGCCATTCATCAGGGAATTGATGTAAAATCTATTACCCTGTTTATATTTGGCGGTCTAGCTAGCTTAGAAAAAGAGTCCCAAACCCCAGGGGAAGCATTTTGGGTGGCGATCGCCGGTCCTTTAGTCAGCTTGTTGCTGTATGCGACATTTACAGTAATTAATGTCACCACCACCGCCACAGGAGCAACAGCAGCCATCCTTGGTGTTCTCGCCTCCGTTAACTTAGCCTTAGCATTATTTAACCTGATTCCCGGCTTACCCCTAGATGGTGGCAATATCCTCAAAGCAGCCGTGTGGAAGATTACAGGAAATCCCTATAAAGGTGTATCCTTTGCCAGTAGAGTCGGACAAGTATTTGGTTGGGTGGCGATCGCCTCTGGTGTGATTCCACTAGTATTCTTTGGTAGCTTCGCCAACTTCTGGAACCTATTAATTGGTTTCTTCCTGCTGCAAAATGCCGGTAGAGCAGCGCAATTTGCCAGAGTACAGGAAAAATGCACAGGTTTAACAGCAGCAGATGCTGTTACCTCTGATAGCCCCATTGTATCTGCTCATACTAGCCTTAGAGAGTTTGCCGATCAAAGAATTTTCCAAAATCAAGACTGGAGGAAATTCCTAGTCACTGATGAAGAGGGAAGATTAGTAGGGGTAATTAACCTGGATGATTTGCGAGGTATTCCCACAACCCAATGGACACAAACCCCCATCAGCGCCGTCATGAAATCCATTGAGCAATCTACCACAGTCAAATCAGATCAACCCCTGTTAGAAGTAGTACAGCTACTCGAACAGCGCAAATTATCCACCCTGTCTGTGATTTCTGAGAATGGGGTACTTGTGGGAATTTTAGAAAAAACCGCGATTATTCGGCTACTGCAAGGTAAAAACCAACCTAACCCTGTATAGCTAGTCATCAGAATTGAATACCCCCCAACTCCCTCATAATTTCTGGGGGTATTTATGTATAAATTTATTCTAACCAGAGGTAAAAGATGTTTGAGAAACAGCCACAAAATTTACAGCAAAGGGTAAAACAACTAGCCACTGAAGCCATAGAGGACTCAAATCCTACCGCCTGGTTTGATGTTTTGTATAGTCAGTCCCAGGGTGATGTTACCCAAATCCCCTGGGCGAAGTTAACCGCTCACCCCTATTTACAAGATTGGTTGACGACTACTAACCCTGAAGGTGAGGGAAAATCAGCCCTGGTAATTGGGTGTGGTTTAGGGGATGATGCGGAAGCTTTAGCAACCAGGGGATTTCAAGTAACCGCCTTTGATATTTCCCCCACAGCTATTAACTGGTGTCAGCAAAGATTTCCTGATTCCTCTGTGAAATATGTCGTTGTAGATTTGTTAGCCCTTCCCTCACACTGGGAACAAGCCTTTGACTTAGTTATAGAAATCAGGAATATCCAAGCTCTACCCTTGAATATCCGCTCAACCGCGATCACATCGGTTGCTTCTGTAGTTGCACCAGCAGGTACTTTACTATTGATTAATCGGTTTCGCGAAACTGAGGTAGAACCTGATGGACCGCCTTGGCCTTTGTCTAGTTCCGAACTAGCCCAGTTTACACAATTGGGTTTACAAGAACTCAACCGGATTGTATTTTTTGAGAGTGACCGCGCTGATATTCCACAACTACGGATAGAATATCAAAAATCTGCCCCAGTGTAGGAATGCTACAAAATATTACTGAAAGTTCACATCAGCACTATTTTAGGCATTTTTGAGCCACAATGGAGGTAGGAACCCAGCAAATGGAGGTGTAAGATGACTCACAATCTCACATTATCTGACCCTACCACTTACCTGATATTTAAACTCAGTATCCTGATGATGGTACTGCTAGTATTGTTGGTGATTTCCGCTGCTCCAGCGGTTTAGTCCATCCGCGACTAATTCCACGCCGAATACTTCGGCAAAACACCGGGCTATATGAACACGTACCTCTTGAGAGGTAATACCGGGAATCCATTCGGCTAAACTACTTACAGGCTTATCCGCAATACCACAGGGGATAATCTCTTGAAAGCCTAACATATCAGGACAAACATTGAGCGCGAACCCATGCATAGTAATCCAACGGCTAACTTTAATCCCGATGGCGGCTACTTTTCGTCCTTCTAGCCAAACACCAGTCAAACCCACAAGGCGATCGCCCGACAAGCCATAAACAGCTAATACCTGAATTAATACTTCTTCTAATTGCCTTAAATACCAATGCAGGTCTTGGCGATAATGTCGCAGATTTAAAATCGGATAACCTACCACCTGACCAGGACAATGGTAAGTCACTTCGCCGCCCCGTTCAACTGTGTGGACATCAAACTTAGTATTTTGTCGGTCAAACTTGAGAAATTCCGGGTTACTTCCTTGTCCCAAAGTGTAGACAGGGGGATGCTCGAGCAAGATTAACACATCCTCTAGACTAGGGTGATGAATGCGCTGAGTCAAGAGCGATCGCTGCCATGAAAGAGCATCGAGATATGGCATCAATCCCACATTAAATAACAAACAACTTCTGTGATCTGTTTCCATACTACGGATCATGCCAAAAATCAACTACCTTATTGACCAAATATATTGCAAATGACAAGACTTGAAGCAACAAATGTCAAGCTATGCAAAGGATTTTAAAGGAACATCAACTAAATGTGCATTACAGAATACAAAGTGCTACGTTAGATATATGACCTCAATGGTGTTAGGAGGAATTCTCTGCATCAAGCATCAAGCCCAACAGGATCACAACGAATGCACTGGCCGATCAATATCATAAATAGTTTGCATCTCAAACCAGATCGAAGATCCGATAGAGAGTACATTAAAATTGTTCAAAATTTGTTTTGGCGGTAATGCGCGATATTACCGCGACATCCATTCATACAAAACAAATTCACATCAAAAAATATATCAGTGGGAGAGTTTACATGAAGCTTGTCATCCACGGCAAAAATATTGAAATCACCGATGCAATTCGGGAGTATGTACATCAAAAAATTGAAAAAGCCGTCAGTCACTTTCAACACATCACTAATGAAGTGGATGTACATCTAAGCGTCGCCCGCAATCCCCGAATTACTACCAAGCAAGCAGCGGAAGTGACTATTTACGCCAATGGTAACGTCATCCGCGCGGAGGAAAGCAGCGAAAACCTATACGCCAGCATTGACTTAGTAGCAGATAAAATTGCCCGTCAACTGCGAAAATATAAAGAAAGACGTCAAGATCAAAAAACTCACGGACAACCCACAAATCAAGCCTTAGTTCCCGAACCGGTAGCCGCCGATTTAATCGGCGATCGCACCCCCGAATTACCCAATGAGGTGATCCGGACAAAATACTTTACCATGCCACCCATGACCCTTGCAGAAGCCACAGAACAGCTGCAACTGGTGGGACACGACTTTTATATGTTCCGCAACTCAGAAAGTGGCGAAATTAACGTAGTTTACGAACGCAACCACGGCGGTTACGGTGTCATTCAACCCCGCAAGACCAACGGTCATACCAACGGTAAGAATGGTAATTCAGCCCATGTTAATCATCCAGTAGGGGACAAATCCCACTTATATAAGTAAGTAAATCTAGTCCCCTCCCCTTAATCAGGGGAGGGGTGATGGGTGGATTTATTTCACAGCTAAATCTTGCAAAATTTTCAGAGCTTCCTCTACGTGAGCCTGAAAATTAAACATAGTATCCAAAACAAACCGCACAACCCCCTCTTGATCAATTACATAAGTTACACGGCCAGGAACAAAACCAAAAGCCATAGTAGCGCCGTATTCCTTACGCACCTTGTTATCTTTATCACTCAAGAGAGTGAAAGGCAAATTGTATTTTGCCGCAAATTGCTGGTGAGATTGCGGAGAATCTCCACTCACGCCAATCACTTCAGCACCCGCAGTTTTAAACACCTCATATTGATCCCGGAACCCACAAGACTCCGCCGTACATCCGGGTGTGTCATCCTTGGGATAAAAGTATAAAACCACCGCTTTTTTGCCCCGAAAATCCCTCAGACTGACTCTAGAGCCATTTTGATCGCTCAGGGTAAAATCAGGGGCGGTATCACCAACTTTAACTGACATATAAATTCTTACCGTTTTTCTTAAGATTCCATCTCCGCTAATTCTAACCAGCGTTCTGTAGCTATATCAATGGACTGCTTCAGGTTTTCTACCTGTTCGTAGAGTTTTTGGACCTGAGTGTAATTCCCCCCAGATAGACTACTCAAGGCTTTCTCCGCTTCCGCCTTCTCAGATTCCAACTTGGCAATTTTAAGTTCTAACTCCCCAAATTCCCGCTTTTCCCAATTTGACAGTCCGCGACGCTTTTTATTTTCCGTCACTGTAGATGAACTGCTCACCTTAAGTGCTGCGGTTGGTTTTTCCTGAGTATTCGCTGCTTGCTGTTGTTTTTCTAGCTCCTCTTCTGCTTTTTTGTAATCTAGATAAACTGAGTAATTACCTGGATATTGTCGCAGATTACCGCCCTCCTCCAGGGCAAAAACATTATCTACAGTCCGATCTAAAAAGTAGCGATCGTGAGAAACCGCAATTACACACCCCGCAAAATCTTCTAAATAATCTTCTAGTACCGCCAATGTTTGCACATCTAAATCATTAGTTGGTTCATCTAAAATCAACACATTGGGCGCACCAATGAGAATTCGCAACAAAAATAAACGGCGTTTTTCGCCCCCAGATAATTTATGAATTGGCGCGTACTGCTGGTTTCCCGGAAACAAAAATCGCTCCAACATTTGCGAAGCCGAAATTTGAGTACCGTCGGCGATTTTGACAAATTCCCCTTCTTCCTTGATATAGTCAATCACCCGCTGATTTTCATCTACCGCCGCGAGTAACTCTTCAGAATGCTGGTCAAAATAACCAATGTGAACCGTAGCCCCAATTTCCACAGTACCAGAATCAGGTTGAATCCGCCCGGTAATCATATCCATTAAAGTAGATTTCCCAGTACCATTACCCCCAATAATCCCAATCCTGTCTTCTGGACTAAATTCATAGGTGAAATTATTAATCAGAGTGCGGCCATCATAGCCCTTAGATACATTATTTAATTCAATCACCTTTTTACCAATGCGGCGGCTAACTGTGGAAATCTCCACTTTACCCTGAACTTGTTTAAACTCAGTTTCCCGCATGGCTTGGATGCGTTGAATTCGGGCTTTTTGTTTAGTACTCCTGGCTTTTGGACCCCGACTCAACCATTCTAATTCCCGACGTAATACACCTTGATGTTTACGTTGGCTACTCATAGCCGACTCTTGGGCTAAAGCTTTCTTTTCCAGGTAATATGAATAATTACCTGCATAGGTGTAAACATCACCTCTGTCTATTTCAATAATCCGGCTTGTGACCTGATCTAGGAAATAGCGATCGTGAGTAATCAGTAACAGCGTACCACGAAAGCGATTTAAATAACTTTGCAGCCATTCCACAGACAGCGCATCTAAATGGTTAGTAGGTTCATCCATCAGTAAAACGTCTGGTTCCGATAGTAAAGCTGTAGCTAAAGCAATGCGCTTGCGATATCCCCCTGATAAAGTCCCAACCACCGCATCAAAATCAGAAATTCCTAACTTAGTTAAAATAATTTTCGCGTTGGTTTCCAACTCCCAAGCACCCGTGGTTTCCATCCTTTGCATCACCCCAGACAAGCGAGACATCAACTGACTATCTTCTGGATGATCAACAAGTTTCTGAGATAGTTCCTCATACTCACGTACTAAAGACAAGTGCTCACCGCTATCGGCAAAAATTTGCTCTAAAACTGTGTAATTCTCGTTTACATCTGGTTGCTGGGGTAAGTAAATTACCTTTGCACCAGCACTAAAAGTAATCTGTCCACTATCAATTGATTCTAATCCGGCAATCATTTTTAACAAAGTTGATTTACCAGAACCATTAGTACCAATTAAACCCACTTTATCAGTAGCATCTAAACTAAAACTGGCATCTCTTAAAATTTCCTTGATCCCAAAATCTTTTTTAACTGATTGTAATGTAATAACACTCATATAAATTTTGCTATTTTAATTATTATAAGCATAAATATTGATTGTGGGCTGGGCTTCTTGCCCGCCCTGCCTACCTACTCCCATCAAATCCGGCTGTATCCATAGAGGACTAAAGTCCTCACTACAAACCTGATCTAAACTAGAAGACTAAAATCCTCACTACCAATCTGATCTAAGCAAACAAATCCAGGGGCAAATGTCCATACATTTCGTTAATTCCCCCTTCACGATAAGATTGACAAGAAATTAATACTCCCCGATGATGTCCCGCATAGGAATCAAGATAACATAAACCATTTTTGCCATTCAATTTGATATAAACTGGACCTTCTGGTGTTGGTAAATTACTCGGGGCTTCATAGCCAAAAGCATAAGAATAAGTTCTCATCGCCAGTATCCCTTCTGCGGCTGTATCAGCACAAATTCCCAATATTTGGTAATCAGAAATACTAGTTACCAAAATTAAAGACCGACGCACTAAAGCCTCCTCTGAGGGTTTGAGGATAGGTGCTATATCTAAGCAGTTGAATTTGTTCAGAATTTTTTTGGCTTCTGAGACTGTGAGATTTTGATGGTTGGGAGTTGACATAACTTAGTTTCTTATGTTCTGGTTGAGTTTTGCTAGTGGTGTGTGTGAGGTGGGTATAGCCCACCCCGCTATGATTAACCTAAATTATGACTGGTCGGAAACATTACCTAAGTTGAAAATGAATGGTACACTGCCTTTGGCTTCACCACCCATAACGAGAACTTTCGGCATTTGAGCGCCACCAGTTCTCCAAGCTTCAATTGCTTCTTTTTGCAGAACTAACTCTCCCCCTTGAGCCTTGAGGGTTTCTGCTAAAAGTCTTTGAGCCTCCGCTTTACCCTTAGCGCGATTAACATCTGCTTGCGCTTCCTGTTCAGCTTCTCGTGCTACATAAACCGCTCTTTGAGCCCGTTGTTCAGCTATTTGTTTTTCTTCTACAGCCCTGGCAAACTCCGGTGAGAAATTCAAGTCAACTACACTAGTGTCTAAAACGATTATCCCATATTTAGCCAAGCGATCGCCCAAGGCTAAATCAAAATCTTCTTTTAATTCACTTCTTTTGGTAATTGCTTCTTCTACCGTCCTTCTGGCCGCCGCGATTTTAAACGCTTCCTGTGTTTGCGGCGCAATTATCTTTGAAACAATATTTGCTAAAGTTCCTTGTCTTCTTCTCACCTCAACTACCTGCGCCGGATCAAGGCGAAAGTTAATCGCAAATCTTGCAGATAAATTTTGCAAATCCTTGGTAGAACTTTCCGCCGGGACTTCAAACTTTTGTACTGTCAAATCATACACATCAACTACTGAGATAAGCGGTGGTTTAATGTGAATACCTTCCAGTAGCGCCCCATCTCTAGCTCTACCTAAGATGCTGATGACTCCTGCTTGTCCCGGGCTGAGAATCACAAAGGAATTTACACCCACAAGGACAACCAGTGCTAATACAATACCCAAAACTGTAGTTTGCCAATTCCCGAATTGCTGACTTTTCAAGGTTTGATCTCCTTTTGCATCTTTAGGCAACTCCTGTACTATGGTGACACGTCTTCAGCTGTTCTCACCGAAGAATCAGATTACAAAAGCCAGATGCTCTCCTCTCCCCTATGGTGGTAATATCGGTTTCACCCAATGGTAAATGACCTTAGCTGTGGCTGACCAAAAGCCCTATCTGTCAGCCCTGACTTGACTACTAACACGAGTATTCGCAATAAATTTGACCCGTTATCGGCTGTTTGATTTTGGGTAAAGTTTTTAACTTAGCAGCACCAGCATTAATTGCCATGGCGGTTGATCTGCTAGTTAAGCAGCAAGATTCTATCATTGGTTAGTTTGGTGTTCAAGATACCTTTGGACAATTTTCAATTCTGTTATAATATCTGAATGTTTAGCTGTGGTGGCGCGGTTTTTGCAGTTTTGGTGACAAACTGGGGTAAGATAGGTTTCACGTACTAGGCGCACCAGGCGCAGAGAGTTTATGATGTTTGGTAGTGGTGGCGCGGTTTCCCATAATAGCAAGTGGCGTGTTGAGTTAGATAAGTTTGTTAGGGATAATCACCGCGATTTGGCGGCTGTTTTTTGGGGGTTGTGGTTACAAAATGGTAATGAGCAGGGTACCCTGGGTATTGATTTACAGCCTAGTCCCCATTTTATTTATTGTCCTCAAGGGGCGATTGAGGTTTTAAATCAGAAGGTAGAAAATCGTCTTCAGGAAATTTTGGGAATTATTGACCATCATGATCCTGAGGTGGAAGTGTTGATGATTGCAATTGGTAAGGGTGAACTGAAGTTGATTCAGTTTGCGCCTGAACCTCCCCCCCCGGTTTGTTTTGCACAGGTGGGTAAGGATGTGAATGAGTTATTAGATTTGTTGGAAGCAAGGTTAAATGAGGTGGAGTTTTTTTAACCTGAGTTACCACTGAGGTTTTATTGGTCTCCCTCTATGACTGTTAACACGGCTTTGGGTAAAAGTTTATCTTTGAACCAGACTATTTTGGCGGGGACGTTATCTAACTTGACTCCAGCTTTTTCTAGGTTCAATCTTTCGGAAATGGCTAAAATTAAATTCTCACATCCAGAACGCCGCACTTGATAAAATTTCTTTTGTAGATATTCTGGTCGCCAATAACCAACTATTTCTAGCAAGTAGTCACGTCCATCAGGATGTACTAGGCGAAAGTCGGGAATCATGACGCTACCAGGTATGGGAATTAAATCTACTTCTCGCTCTAATACCCAATCGGTTTTGAGTACATCCCATTTCTCGGCAAAGGATGACTCTAACATACTATCGTAAGGTTTACCGGGGGAATAGTGGGAGACTAAGCCACATTCAGAGTTGAGGGTAAAACGTCGAGTTTTCCATTCTTGGGTGTCAAAATCTCTGCTCTGTAAGGAGGCGCAAAGACTCCATTTAGTCACATGAAGCAAGGCGGGAATTAATTTGGCGATCGCCAGTCCATATCTTGTACTCGGTCTAAATAAACTTGTCGGACCGTCAACAGTAATTGTAAATCCATGGTCAGCATCCCCCTCAATATACGCCATCAATTGAAACAATTTTAAATACCGAAATAATAGTTTATATTGCCCCGGCACATTGCGATGAGCATTTAAAGTTAACTGACTGGCTTTATAAAAAATTCCCTGGACTTGAGACAAGTTATATCTATTTAATAATTCTACGGGCGTGGGTGCTTCAAAACTAGTTAAAATCTTATTTTCATTCAAATCAGCATATAACCCATCCCGCACTTGTTCCCATAAAACTTCTCTTTGCAGTTGCTGACTCAGTTCATCAGCAATTCTAGTTAAAATAATTTGGGTTGATTCTCTACTACAAACAGACTGGGAGGCTAAACTAAATACCCGCTCTCTTAACATGGGTGGTTCTAGGGGACTAACTACCTCAAAGGTACAGAAACTGCTTTTGAGAATATAACCTAACCCCCGCTTGACTCGGTAATCTGTCCCGTCTCCCTCTAGGTCTAACAGTTGACTTTCTAGCAACCCTACAGACTTACCCCGCGCTCCCTCAAAACAATTAATTAACTCCTGCGCTAACTCCAAACTATGGCGATCAATCTTCAATCTCTTGGGAATGATTTCCTCTCCGTTCTGGCGATGACTCAGTAAATCCGTCGGTAACATTTCCCTGATCTGTTGAATATTTAATGTCTAACTGTTCTGCTGCTTTGGGGACTCTACCTTGACCCCCGCCATAAATTACCCGTAAATTCCCCTTGTTCTCTGGGTGTTTTTCCCTGCTCTGGCTTTGGTGATCCACCCCCCTGCGTCTGGCGGAGGTTCCCTCTTCGCTGGTATCTTCTGCTACTACTTCATATAAAATCGCCTGTTTATTAGCTACATTCCCCTTTCTTAACACCCTACCCAACCGCTGTATATACTCCCTGGTGGAACCAGTACCGGATAAAATAATGGCTACGGAAGCAGCGGGAACATCAACCCCCTCATTTAAGACATGGGAAGCTACCAAGGTATTATACTCACCCTCTCGAAACTTGGTGAGAATTTCGTGCCGTTCTTTGACAGGAGTTTGGTGGGTAATGGCGGGAATTAATAACTGTTGGGAAATTCTATATACTGTGGTATTATCAGCTGTAAAGATTAAAATCCGCTCCGGGAAGTGTTGGGCTAATAGATCCGCTAAAATTCGCAACTTGCCATCAGTACCTAAAGCAATATTTTTCGCTTCCCGGTGTGCTAACATAGCTCTACGACCCGCTGGCGATCGCCCACTCATTTTGACAAACATTTGCCAACCTTGAATACTCCCCAGGGAAATTTTAGACTGGCGGAGGAAGTCGTTACGGGTTTGAATTAACTGGTTGTATCTCTCTCGCTCCTGCTGGGATAACTTCACCTTCATATGCACAATTTCATGGTGAGCTAAAGCACCCCCCGCTAAATCCTCAGGGCGTTTGCGATAGACTTCTGGCCCGATGAGTATATTTAAATCAGCGTGTTTCCCATCGGTACGTTCCGGTGTAGCTGAGAGTCCTAACCGATAAGGAGCAATAGAATACTCAGCAATTACCCGCCCAAAGTCTGTTGGTAAGTGATGACATTCATCAAAAATTATTAAAGCATATTTATTGCCTAAACTTTCCGCATGAATTGCCGCACTATCATAGGTCGCCACTAAAATCGCCGTGCGATCGCCCGAACCACCCCCCAACAAACCCACCTCAGCATCAGGAAACGCCGCCACTAAATGAGCATACCACTGATGCATTAAATCCAGAGTCGGCACTACAATTAGGGTAGTCCGGGGTGTAGATTGCATCGCCATTTGTGCTAAATAAGTCTTTCCCGCCGCCGTGGGGAGAACCACAACCCCCTGTCTACCCCCCAATTTCCAAGCCGTTAAGGCTTCAATTTGGTGGGGGTAAGGCTCCATTTCTAAACTGGGGATTAAATCCACCGGGTAAAATTCCTTGGCTTCATCAATAAAATATACCTCCTCCCCTTGCAGTGCTTCCACCACAGCGCGATAATTAATCGCCGGAATCCGAAACTTTTCCACCCGGTCATCCCATGTAGCGTAATCCATCCACCCTTTACCCCGTGGTGGTGGATGTAAAATTAAAGTACCTCGGTTAAATTGTAGGGTGGGTGTGCGAGCCATTACATATGAAGATTTACAAGCTAGGTTACTCATTGTATCAGCTGGGCATTAACATACTCACTTCCTGAAATCTCTGACCCAGTTTTTGATTGACTTCATCACTTCCCCTGTTTGCTGCTGCGCGTCAACCAGACTACGACTGAGGTAAGTATCAGCATAATATTGTAATAAGCTGATAATTTGTTGATAAGCACCATTGTTACCTTGGGCTAAGAATAATTGCGCTGCTCTTTGCAGGTTTTCCCTAACTTTGTTAATGTCTCCTAGCTGAAGGTAAACAACACCGCGATTGTAGTAAGCATCGGCTAAATTAGGTTTAATGGCAATAGCTTTGTTATACTTAGCAAGGGCTAAATCCCATTTTCCCTCGTCACGGTAAACATTACCGCTGCGGATGTAAGCATCAGCATTATTAAGATTAATCGCAATAGCTTGGTTATAATCAGCCAGAGCTAAATCCGATTTTCCCTGGTCACGGTAAACACTGGATGACGGGGTAACTACTGGACTAACCGGACTCAAAGCTTGAATCACTTCACTCACAGACTGGTAACGGCGCTTAGGGATAGGATGGGCTAACTTTTCCAGCATTTCCCCCAACTCATCACTTACCACATTCCCATTTAGGTAGTCTCGCCATACCCATTCCCCTTCTAGGGGACTATATAAATCAAAGGGACTCACCCCTGTTAATAAATGGAGACAAGTTACCCCTAAACTATATAAATCACTAGTAAATAATGGTTTCCCCATGGACTGCTCAGGAGCGCAGTACTCCGCAGAGCCGATAATTGTTCCTGTTGCTGTGCGCTGTTGTGGTTTAACTACTTTAGCTGCGCCAAAGTCTACTAAAAATAACTTGTTGTCACTGCTGCGGCGAATAATATTCTCTGGTTTGATATCTCGATGTATAACCTGTTTGCTGTGGACGTATTCTAATATCTGTAACAGTTCTGGTAATAATTCGCGTATTTGCTGTTCTGAAAACACACCCTTTTGATCTAATTCAGTTTGTAGGGTCTTTCCTGCTACAAATTCTTGTACTAAATATTGGCGACCATTGACGATAAAATAAGCCATTAACTCAGGAATTTGGGGATGTTTACCCAACTCCTCTAATCTTTGTGCTTCCTGTGCAAATAACTGGGATGCTTTTTCAATGGTATCAGTTCCCTGAGCTTGGGGTAAAAACTGCTTAATTACACAGTAGGGCTGGGATGGTTTATATTGGTCTGTAGCTAGAAATGTGCGCCCAAAACCACCCTGACCTAAGATTGAGCGGGGTATGTATCTTTCTGTCAGCACTAACTTACTACCGCATTGCTGACAGTATTGAAAATTATCCGGGTTGGGGTGCAGACAGTCTGGGTTGAGACAGTAGATTTGATTGCTCATGTCTGGGGCGGTTTGTCAGGTGGTGATTGCCAAGAGTTATTATACACTTAAGTATGGGTTAAAGTGCCTGCACAGAAAAGTTTTATGGCACACACCGAACGGTTCCACCAAAGCCGGATAATTTACAGGATGAACAGAGAGATTTGATCACCAATTACCAATTACCTAATAGAAGATATGGAGATTTAAGCAATGCTGAACTTGCGAATTACCAAAGAACAAGTATTTAGTTTACTTGAACAATTATCTTGGCAAGAAAAACAGGATATTTTCCAATATCTGGGTCAAAAACTCCACAGCCAAGCAGTTGCTAGTCAATCCAATCTTGATCATGCTTTAGAACATCCCATTAACCAACTCTCAGGCAAAATTACAGCTTTTCAAGGGGTTAATGCTTTAGCTTGGCAAGAGCAAATCCGGAGTGAGTGGGATGAAACTGGATTATCTCATTGATACTAATATTTTCATCTCATTGTTCAATCAAGA
The DNA here is from genome assembly GCF_029891665.1 of Anabaenopsis sp. FSS-46. NCBI lineage: Bacteria > Bacillati > Cyanobacteriota > Cyanophyceae > Nostocales > Nodulariaceae > Anabaenopsis > Anabaenopsis sp. FSS-46. Next base: position 41,026 of record NZ_JANQDG010000061.1, read on the forward strand.
ATTAACCCAACCTGTCCCCAATGGTAACATAGGTTATTCTGTGATCACAAGTATTGAGATTTTGTCTTTTAAGGGTTTATCTTTGGAGGAAGAGAATCTAATTCGCTCAACTCTAAAAACTCTTATCGAAGTATCTCTAGATGCGACTATTGCCGAAAAAACGATTCAATTACGACGAAAATATAGCTTAAAGATTCCCGATGCTGTTATTCTTGCGAGTGCTTGGGAGTGTGCAGCAGTGTTGATTACGAATGATCAGCAGTTGTTCAAAATCAGCGAAGTACAGGTTATTTCTTTGCCAACGAAAAGTTAGGTAAGAGAAAACAGGGAACGGTTCCACCAAGGACGGATAATTTACAGGATGAACATAGACCCTATGCTAGTATCCTATTCTCAACTTTATGAACGGTTTATTGATCAGGTTATTGGTTTAAGTCAAAAAAAAGATTTTTCCTTAACTGCTTTAATCAGTAACTATATTAGCATGAATTACCAGCTTAAATTAGAACAAATAGACAAGTTAAAAGCCTGGTTAGATGACTTTAGACCATTTGACCAAACAATAGTCGCCGAACTAAAAAAGCTGTATGATGTCCGCTTTACTTATAACTCTAATGCCATTGAAGGGAATACTTTAACTCAAAGTGAAACTGAGTTAGTGTTAACCAAGGGAATTACAATTGGTGGTAAGACTCTTGATGAACATTTAGAGGTAATTGGACATAAGGAAGCGATTGACTATATTGAGAGTTTAGCCCAAAAAGATACAGTAATTAATGAATGGGAAATTAAACAAATTCACAATCTAATTCTGAGGAAAATTCACCCTAATGAAGCGGGTTTTTATCGGCAATTAGATGTAATGGCAGCAGGGACAAATTATATTTATCCTCCCCATTATTTACTGCCTCAAGTAATGACAGATTTTGTGACCTGGGTCAATTCAGATGCTGCTTTAACACTCCATCCTGTAGAATATGCAACCATGGCACATTATCGTTTTGTTTCTATCCATCCTTTTCGAGATGGGAATGGCAGAACGGCTAGATTATTAATGAATTTATTGTTAATTCGTGCCGGGTATCCTATTGTAGTGATTAATAATCAAATTCGTAATGATTATATTCATGCTTTGGGCTATGGACAACAAAACCAAGATGATTTAAGTCAGTTGTTTGATTTGGTTTGTGATGCTACTATCGGTTCATTGGTGGAAACTTTAAGGTTATTAGTAACTGCAAGTAGTAGTAGGGAAAAAGGGCAGGTTTTTTATCAGGAAATTACTGATTTTATTGATAATTATGGTTCTTCAGTACCTAATATGCTAAATTGTTTTGATAAAATCCGAAAAAGCTTACCGTATAAGGGAAATAATGTTGGTTATTGAAGAAAATGCCTGAATATTCCTTCTTAATCTCTGTTCCCTGTTCCCTGTTCCCTGTTCCCTCGAACCAGTTGTTAAATTAGCATAACAAGTACGGT